>JANYEU010000385.1 GCA_025362915.1 Chitinophagaceae bacterium
CTGTTAAAAGCATTTGCGAACTAAATACCTAATTCGAAGAAGTTATATAGTAGGTTTCATAGGCACATAGTAAAAATAGGTTTAGCGTGTAAGTAGTTTAAGAAGAAGAGCAAATAGTAATGCTACTTCGTAGCATTGACCAATATTTTTTTTGAAAGAGATTATATAGTAAAACACAAGGGTTTTCACTAAGAAACACAAAATAGATAATATTTAATTAATTCTCTATTTCTTCCTTTAGGGGATAGGGGCAAAACACAACGGTCACTAATCCATCAAGGTTAGTGACCGTTATATAATCATCCCAAAAACCAAAATTACTACTCCTTGGTCTTTTCTTTTATGTAAGCTAGTTGGGCATCTATGTCTGCTGCGTTTGCTCCCTTTGCCTTAGCGGTTGCTTTCTTCTTGGCCATCGCGTTTATCATTCCATTTATGCGTGGCGAAGCACCATATTGCGCCAGTTTTTCCCTAAAAGAAACCACTTCATCCAAGCCTTTCTTGAAATTATCCGTATTGTTTACCCTTCCCAAAAACTCTATGTAAGTTGGTATAGCCCCGAACTGATCCTGCAACGTTGCCTGACCAGTAAAGTCTTTTGTCATCTGGTCAAAGTCCTTATCACCCTTGGTCGCAATCTCCACCTTCGTTATTGCATCTTTCAAACTGCCTCTTGCATCCTTTTTAAGTTCAGGTAAAAGTGCAATGGCCTTGTCCTCATCCAAAGATAATATGGCTTCCAGCGCAGCACCTGCCACGGTGTAAGAACTATCCTTGGTTGACTTTACAAAAAAAGGCATGTACTTGCTATCTTTTGTTTTAGACAATGCAGTGATGGCATAAGCACGCACATATCGGCTTGGATCTGTGTTTGCCAAAGACTCTATCTTGTTCAACGTATTAGCATTCAGAGCAGTGTCTTGCAATCCCAAGATGCTACGGTTTCTAAGCTTGAAATAAGGATCATTCAATCCCTTTTTCAATAAATCAAATGCGGTTGATTCACTTTTATGTTTGGTTGCGTAATCAATTGCTTCCCTTCTATCTACAAAGTTTTTCCAATTATTGTATTGATACACAAATTCTGCCGTTGTTTTATGGTCTTGCTTTTCCCATAAGGTAAACTTATCGCCATCCACGTTTATCATGGTTGGTTTAGTGGTCACATCAAAAGTAAATGTATCGGTTTTATTACGCATCCAAACGGTGGTTCTTGTTTTCTTACCTCCTGCATAAATATCCACATCAATGGGCAGGATAAATACCTTGTCCTCCGCTTGAATTTGCTTGATAAACACAGATGCTTTTTTATTATCCGCATCGTACGCATAGCTGATATCCACTTTAGGGTGTCCACTTCCAAAATACCATTGGTTAAAATACCAGTTCAAATCCATACCGGTAACCTGTTCAAAAGCCATGCGTAGTTTATGTGCGCTACCATTGCCAAACTTATTGGTATTTAGGTATAGGTTCAATGATTTGAAAAAAGCACTATCACATACATAATGGCGCAACATGTTCAATATACGCCCACCTTTTGGATAGCTCACCAAATCAAAAACATCTTCCCTGTCCTCATAATAAAAGCGAACCAAATCCTTGCTTGCATCGGCAGGATTGCCCAAATACCGTTGCATCTTGCTATAGTTTTCCTCGCTGGCTATGTCTCCACCGTATTTATATTCCTTCCACAAGTATTCGCTATAGTCTGCCATCGATTCATTTACGGTAATGTTGCTCCAGCTTTCGGCAGTAACCAAATCTCCAAACCATTGGTGGAAAAGCTCGTGCGATATCACATCTTCCCATACATTTCCATCTACCAATTCCCTTTCATTTTGCTGTGCACCCTCGCCGTGCAAGGTTGATGTAGTGTTTTCCATTGCCCCACTTACATAATCCCTACCCACCATTTGCGAATATTTGGCCCAAGGATAATCTATGCCGGTTACTTTTTCGCTATAGAACTTTATCATTTCAGGCGTTAGTCCAAATATCCTGCGAGCAACCTTCTCGTATTCCTTTTCTACGTAATAGCTCACCTCTTTCCCTTTGTAACTATCCTTTACAATAGAAAATTTACCAACACCCATAAACATCAGGTACGGTGCATGAGGCAGATCCATTTTCCAATAGTCGGTTCTTGTGCCATCCATATTTTTTGTTTGCGATACCAGTAATCCATTACTCAGTGTAACGTATTTATCTGGTACAGTCATGTATATTTCATCGGTAGTTTTTTGGTTAGGCTTATCAATGGTAGGTACCCATGCAGAGTTGGATTCTGTTTCGCCCTGTGTCCATATTTCCGTTGGTTTAGTGCTGTCTTCTCCTTTTGGATTGATAAAATAGAGTCCTTTTGCATCATTTATTGCCGCACTTCCTTTGGTTTTTACGTCGTTTGGCTTGGCAGTATAGTCAATATAGATGGTATATGATTCTCCTTTTTTAAATGTCTTGCCCAGTTTGATAGTCAGGTTCAGGCTATCGTATTCATATTTCAAGGGAATGTTCTTTCCTGCCGATACCATTTCTACTGCGTTGATGATCATCGCCTTGGCATCCAAAGAAAGACTATCGGTAGGATAAAAATGGGGCTTCAAGGTTACCCAAGCCTTACCATACATGTACGATTTGGCATAGTCGAACCTTACTTTCACCTTCGTGTGTACCAAATCATTTATTTTGGTAGCGGTGGCGCGGTACATTTTCATCCACGGTTCTTCTTTTGGTGCTTCTTCCTTTTGCGCCATCGCGCTTAGTAGGCTCATAGCCATTACTACTGTCAGTAATTTCCTCATCTAAATAGTTTTATTAATCCCGCCAAATTAGTAATATTTATTGTTCAATCTACAATAAAGGATTAGTGGTTAAAATATTGGACTGAGTGGGGTTATTTTTATTTATCTGAATGGATTCTAGTTTGAAAGTGTTTGAATATTAAGTACAAGTGATATTAATACAATACTTACGGGAATGAGTGTGCTATAATCCGTTACGAATTTATAAAAAGGTTGCTTCGTGCTTCGCAATGACGTTTACTCGGTTCGGGAAGGTTCAAATTTAAAGTGTATGATGATTGTTACTTATTTACAACAACGTAAATTAACGCAAGTCCTATTGTACCTGCACAAACGCCACCTATTCCAACGACAAGAAAAGTAAACCCTATTGACTTATTGATTCCGCTTCTGATTTTATATGACTTTTTTAAACTCAAAGCTGAAATTATTATTCCAATTAAACCACAAGGTATGGGTGAAATTAAAAATATTAACCAAAACCACATTTTGGTGATATTAAACGTAAACTGGTCAACTAAGAATATAAGGAGTGACAAAAAAGGGAGTAAATAAAAAATAAAACGATATAATATGAGTTCAGAATACCAAGTTGAGCATATATATTAATCATCCCTTTTAAAAAACCGTATTGTTTTATACTTTTTATAATCCAGTCCATTTTAGATTATTTTTCCTTCTTTTAAAAAATTGAACTATTTAGCAAGGATAGATATTAACTTTAAGCCAAAGTTGCTCTCCTTCACAACCCCCAATCAATAGAACATTTAATTAATGCTTTCTCTTATAAATATATGTTTTCTGATTTTATGGGTATTGGCAAAGAAAACCAGCATAAGCTGATAGAGCTTGCCAACATCGCCAATCAAACATCCATCCCTATCCAAAAAGCATCCAGCATTAGGCTTTTTTCATCCGACATCCCTCAAAAAACGTCCGGAAATGAGGGTTTTTCATCCGAAATTGACCCTTTTTCACGTGAGAAATGCCCAATGCTGGATGAAATTAACATAATGTCGGATGAAATTAACATAATTCTGGATGAAAAAGGGTCAATTCCGGATGAAAAAACCTCATTTCTGGACGGAATATTTCTCTTTTATGATGCCTTTTTGGGAGGGATAATTTGAAACCTTCCCTCTTTAGTGGTAGATAAATTTTATCTAGCCCATGAATGTCAGGATATAGCTCATGACTCCTGTCATGGGCTGGCAGTTACTAAGGTTTAAATAGATAAAGGTTGCTAGTAGTTGGGCATTAGTAACACAAGGCACATGAAGGAATTCATACGCCAAGTGTTATAGGTATCTCCTATTATCAGTATGACGGTTCCAGTATTAATACGTTTGCTTCCCTTCTCGAAAAGTATCCCTTCTCATTTCCCCTTACTTTGCGGCACAATAGTTAATTATGAGTATTTTTTTTATACTTTCAGAGATAATCAAAACAAGAAGGACAACAAAGCCTGCACAATTCAATGGTAACAAAATTGCTGATGAAAAAATTGAACAATTGCTGGAACTGGCGGACTGGGCACCTACGCATACCTATTCCGAGCCTTGGCGTTTTGTGGTGTATTCGGGCGATAAGGTAAACGGATTTAGCAAACTACACGCATTGCTTTACCAACAATTTACCCCGGCAGAAAAATTCATGCAAGGAAAATTTGATGGCATCATTGCCAATGGCGAAAAATCGTCTCATATCATTGTATGCATAATGAAGCGTACCAACGAAAAGATACCTGCCATAGAAGAAATAGCCGCTGCTAGCTGTGCAGTACAGCATATTTTATTGGGTGCCACTGCATTGGGCATTGCCTCGCTTTGGAGTACGGGAGGCATGGTACTACATCCTGCCATGAAAAACCATTTCCAATTGGATGAAGCCGATGAAATACTGGGTCAACTGTTCCTTGGTTATAGCGATGAAAAAATAGAAGGACGGAGAAAGATTCCCCTCACAGAAAAGGTTGTTTGGGAAAGATAAGACTTTCCCAAACAGCCTTCACCCCTAGGCGAAAGCGTCGATACTACCATCGTGCTTTTGAGGGAAGTATAATAATTATTACCTGTTTTACACAAACAACTTTATGTCTCCCACTAATAAAGTGTAAAAAACATAATGTAGATGTAATTGAATAACGCATGTATTTTTAAATAATCTTGCATTATGAACACTTAAAAGTCTTGATATGATAAATAAAGAGGGTTAATCAAAAATATTTTTCTAAAATCATCAATTTTTTAAAAAAAAATACCATTATCTAAGTAAAAGCAATACTTTCGTATTCAAATGGTCAGTTTACTATCCTCTCGAACGTTTTTAACGTAAATGATTCAGGGTTTTCGGTTACTGTTTACACCATTAATTATTTATTTTTAATAAAAAAAACATGAACATTTACGTTGGAAATTTAGGCTGGTCAATGACTAGTGAAGGCTTAACAGAACTTTTCGCTCCTTACGGCGAAGTTACAAGTGCAAAAGTTGTTACTGATAAATTCAGTGGCGGTCGCAGTAAGGGATTTGGATTTGTAGAAATGGCTGAAGATGAAGGTGGCAAAGCTGCAATTGCCGCTTTGAACGATCTTGATATCGATGGTCGTAGAATTGTAGTAAACGAATCTACTCCTAAGCCAGAAGGCGAAAGAAGAGAAGGCGGCTACAGGAAGCCAGGCGGCGGCGGTGGATACGGCGGCGATAGAAATAGCGGCGGCGGTGGCGGATACCGTGGTGGTGGCGATAGAAACAGCGGCGGCGGCGGCGGTGGATACCGTGGCGGCGGCGGTGGTGGCGATAGAAGCGGCGGCGGCGGATATGGCGGTGGCGGTGATAGAAGCGGTGGCGGTGATAGAAGCGGTGGCGGTGATAGAAGCGGTGGCGGTGGAT
>JANYEU010000393.1 GCA_025362915.1 Chitinophagaceae bacterium
GGTTAATGGCATCAAGATTCCTAGTCCTGATAATAAGAACCGTTTTATCCCTCTGGATCTTTTTCCTTCTGAATTATTGGAAAGATTGGAAGTAAGCAAAAGCCTTACCCCATCCATGGAAGGGGATGCTATTGGTGGTACTATCAATCTGGTAATGAAAGATGCGCCAGAAAAAAGATTGTTTCATGTAACTGCTGCTGCTGGCTATAGCGATATATTTTCTCAGCAAGATTTTCAGCATTTCGATCATAGTGTAATTAATAAGCAATCGCCCAATGAAATTCATGGTGCTGATTATGTTTCTACGCCAGCAGACTTCTCTGTAGCTAGCCTTCATTACACTAAATTAAAAGCCCCTATCAATACTACATTGGGTGTTTCTTATGGCAATCGTTTTGGGAAAACAAAACAACTAGGACTGATAGTGTCTGGGAGTTATCAAAACATTTACAAAGGAACCAATTCAACTTTCTTCTTGCCAAATGCACAGCCTGGCGTTGATAATACTCCACAGTTTGTAGATTTATTGTACAGAAAGTATTCCAACCAAAGTCAAAGAATTGGGCTAAATGCCAAGTTGGACTATCAAATCAATAAGAATAATAAGATTTCGTTGGTAAACACTTTTGTAAGGTTGGATGACTATCAGTACCGATATACAATGGATTCTGTTTTGCTAAATCATCTGGCCGATGAGAGTTTTAGAAGTATCTGGCAGTATCAATCCATTTACAATACCACCTTGCAAGGCATCCATAAACTAGCTAATTCATTCAAGATAGATTGGTCGTTGGTTTATTCTATTGCCAATAATCACAGACCTGATGTGCAAGAGTTTACACATGAATATCCTGCGGTTTATTCTACAGAAAAAGACCTTGTTCAAAACCTTTCACCTATTTGGACGCACAATAGCGATAAGGATTATAATGCTTATTTCAATCTTACCAAAGAAACAAAGATTGCTCAAAGAAGAGCAGAGTTTAAGGTTGGTGGTTTGATAAGATTCAAGACAAGGGATAACTTTTATGATAAGTACAGTTTAAGTTCATCTAAGCAAGTTTACACTTCAATGGACTCTGCCAAGTTTGTGTTTAATCCAGTATTGGATGGAATGGTTGATAGGGCAGATGGCAATAACTACACTTTCAATGAAACTATTGGCGCAGGCTATGTACAAGGAAAGATACAATTAAGCGATAAGTTAGAAGCCATTGGTGGTGTAAGGATAGAGCATACCAACCAGAAATATAATACACAACAAAGTGATGCAAATGCAGCTGTTTCTGGTAAGATATGGTACACCGATGTATTGCCAAGCATCCAGTTTAAATATGCCATAAGCAAAACAAAGTCTATACGCTTGGCATATTATAAGGCATTGGCAAGACCTGGTTTTGCTGAAATGATTCCTGCCGGTGCCGCCATTTTCGAAACCTTTAAGGAAACAGGTAATCCTCAAAATCTTAATCATACCACTGCCGATAACCTTGAGTTACGATATGAGGTATTTAGCGATAAGGCAGACCAGTTGTTATTGGGAGGCTTTTATAAAAGCATTCAGGATCCAATTGAATTTGCAGCGGTTAAGTCTGGCGTAACCAGTCAGGAGTTGCAGCCAAGCAATTTTGGTACGGCTACCAACTATGGTTTCGAGGCAGTTTATACCAAGTACATCGGTTCATTTGGGGTGATGGCTAACTACACGTACACTAATTCTAAGGTTACATTAGATAAGTTGTATAAATATTACGATCCTATTAAAGGTTCTACTTCAAAAATCGTTTCAGAATCAAGACCATTGCAAGGCCAGTCTAAGCATGTGGGAAATTTATCTTTCATGTACAAGAATCCTAAAAATGGATTGGATGTTCAGTTGGCTTTTGTTTACACTGGCGAAAGGGTTGCATTGGTAAGCCCGTATTACGGTTTGGATTATTGGCAAGCACCTACTACACAATTAGATCTTTCGTTTGAGAAGAAAATCGCCAAAGGAATATCTGTCTATGGTAAACTGAATAATTTAACCAATACCCCTTTGGTTTTATCATTACATCAGTCTTACAATGCCTTTACCCAACTTACAAAGAAAACACTCTCATTACAAACCGATCCAGACCATCAGATAATAGTTCAGAATGATTCTTATAAATCTACTTACTTGTTTGGTGTTCGTTTTAAACTTTAATCTTTCCCTCTTAAATTGAATTAAATGAAAAATATATTCTCTTGTTTAATACTTATGGGTTCACTGGTTGTGCTACTCAATTCATGCTCAAAAGTTGCTGATAGTAAAGATTTGTCTAAG
>JANYEU010000398.1 GCA_025362915.1 Chitinophagaceae bacterium
TGTTTATCAATGAGTAAAATTTGAGAGAATAGACGTGAATACCTTTTTATAGCTTAAAAAATCATGAAATAGTTGACGAAAGACTGATTCGATATTGCTGTATTAAAGAGGTTTAGCAGCCAAAGTATATTATTCTATAATTTTATATGCGTTTGCCCTGCAGTTATTTATCGCCGCCAACTTATTGGTGATAGTGAAAGCCGGCTGGTGCTTCAACACCTAAAGGAGCAAACAAGCCAATAATAAGGATGGGTGAAGTAACCTCAGTTACCATATAGAAAAAAGATTGCCCCAAATCAATATTGGTGAACAACTTTTGAAAATTGTTAACCGATGTTGATTTGAGGCAATGGCTTCGCCTTTTTTCTTATATCTATTAATCCCCCTTTATCACTGATGTACCTGCTGCTTCGAGTCTTAGATAATCGTACATGATATCTGCATCCCTTACACCTCCTCTCATATTAAGACCAAAGGTTATCTTATTGGTTCCTTTCTGTAGATAGGAAGCAGGGAAAGTATATCTCAATTCGCCCCAGGCACCATGAATCCCTTTTCTGATCATTGCATTGGATGGGTAAACCTTATACTTTTCCGGATCTGTAATATTAACTGAATGACCATTAACATCCACCGTAAGGTTTCCATTCCAGATGGCGGCATAGGCCACATAAACTGATGCTTGTGAATTATCCGTTGGGGCTTTTGCCAAGTTGAAATTCACTTTCCATTGTGGATTATTGCTATTGGTGGCAGGTTGCACAAAGTTCCAATCAATACTATCTATGCTTTTGCCTACCGTATAGTTTACATCGTTTGGAAACTCCCTTTGATAGTCCATAAACTTGCCCCAATCTTCATCGGGATAAGTATTGCTGGTAAACCAATCCTTGCCGTGCTTAAACTCCATTGCGTTTCTATCGGGGATACCAATTTCCCAAACAGTAGGTGCCACACGGGATGGTTCCCATACCACATTACCAAGATCGGTAGTGTGTTGTGCTGTTACATTAATGGCATTCAACTTACTAAATGTGCCAGCGGCCTTATCGCCGAATGCATAGATATTATATCCATTGGCAGCAATTACATTGGGAATGGAAAAGTTGCCATCCTTATCTGTCCTCACCCAAAACTGATAGCTTTTAGACCAGAACTGGAAGTCGGTAACGCCTTTAGAAGACACTGGTGTTGTTGCCACACCCACCCAAACATTAGCCGCAGAAATAGGATGAGCAATGGTTGCATCCTTAATGACTAATTTCCCTTTAACAGCTCCCCTATCCTTTGCCTTTGCATAAGAAGGGTTGCTATACCAATCATAAGGCCATTTGGCTTGTTCCGCTTTTGCTTTTGCCAAGGCATCCTTCCATAAAACAGAAGAAGCATCAGATGTATTGGGACTCGTCTTATTGCAATAAACCAAGAAAGGACCATATACTTTCTGCCAGCTTTCGTTTGGCACAACTTCCATATCGCCCCCCATCCTATAATGTGTTCCTCCAAGCATGTTTAATAAGGTAGTGGAGGCGTGGCACATCAACTCGCGTTTCATGGGGCCACCATTATAATATTCCTTACTTGGTGCCGTCATCCATAGACCAATATGTTTTTGGGTGCTACTCCAACCCCAAACATTGATGTCTCCAAAGTCTGCACTATAATCATATTTACACTCGTATAGGTTTTTGTATATGCCCGAAGTAAAGAGGGACACTTCTTTGGGTGCGCCTTTAACAGGTAAGGCCTGTGCCATATACTGAGGAGCAGACATCTGTTTGTTTCGAAGGGAATCTACGGTCATCCAATCAAAACTGGGACTGGGATAGATAACCATCCGCCATTCTCCACCGTGATAGAGGGGATAACTGGCAGGATGTGTCAACATTGCGGAAGCATAGAAACCCTGTGTTTCCGTTGACAAGGAATAATAAATATCTACATCCATTGCCGCTTGTTTGTCTGAACCATCCCAACGCATACTCAATTTTACTTCGGCATATTCTCCGTTATTGGTTGATGGATCAACGGTAAGGTTATAAGAACAATTGGATGGGTTTTGATAGTTGGGCATATTCCAACTCCAATAAACACTACCACCCCTTGTTCCACCCGAAAGTAAATTGAATGAGTTGTAAAGGATACTCCTTATTTCTGCATTGGACTTGTTGATGGTAATAGCCACTGATGCGTTTTGCAAGACTACAGTGTTGCCGTTATCGGTAACGGTTACCTTATGTTCGCCAAAAGCAAAAACACTTATCCGTGAACCAAGGATAAGTGCAGTAATTAAAACAATAGACTTAATGTGGTGGCGCATGAGTTTTCTAATTAATTATTTAAGATTGAAGTGTAAAGATTGGTTAAGAATCAAAAGGTTTAACCACTTGATACTAAGTAATTGAAAAAAACAAACATTCTTTTTCATCAGAAGATACTGGCACAACCAATCGCCGAAGTACGCAGAGTTTTGAACACAGAGAGGCTTCTTATTTTAGTTAAAACCGTTTTACTTTTAGGACACGAAAGACCAAGTAGAAAAAAAGACTGCCCCAACTTTTACATCGGAACAGCCTATTGTTATTCGCCTTCTACTTCATTACCTTTTTTTCTATTGTTGAAACGAGGGGGATCGCCACACATCTTTACAATCTTAGGGGTGAACTTGCCCACTACATCCACCAAGGCAGTTTGACTTTGCATAACCGCTTCTATGTCTTTGTAGGCAAAGGGGGCTTCATCTAGTCCGCCACCAAGTAGCTTTACGCCATACTTATTCAGTTCATTCTTTAAACCTTCGTAAGTAATGTTAGCAATGGCTTGGGTACGGCTCATCTTTCTGCCAGCACCATGACTAGCAGAATTGAGCGAAGCCACTTCTCCCCTACCCTTTACTATGTAACCATTGGCAGTCATGCTTCCGGGAATAATTCCCAGTACATCCTTGCCAGCAGGCGTTGCGCCCTTTCTGTGCACAATTACTTCCTTGCATTCATATTGTTCTTTCCACGCATAGTTGTGGTGATTCTCCACCATCTTTATCGGTTTGCGCCCTAGTTGCTTGGCAATCTTGGCATGGATGATATGGTGACAAGCACTTGCATAATCGCCCGCCAAGTTCATGGCAATCCAATACTCTTGACCCGCTTCTTCATTCATATCCAGCCAAGCAAGGTTCTTT
>JANYEU010000421.1 GCA_025362915.1 Chitinophagaceae bacterium
CTGTTGTTTTCCAATCAATACAATAACATCACCCTCATTCTTGAAGTACATGGTCATCTTCTGATTCACATCATCCAACAAGCCAACCATTCCAATAGTAGGCGTAGGATAAACAGGCCCATCAGGATTCTGGTTATAAAAACTCACATTACCACCTGTTACAGGCGTATTAAACTTCCTACAAGCTTCACCCATACCCGTAACAGCTTTTACAAACTGATAATAAACTTCAGGGTCGTAAGGATTACCAAAGTTCAGACAATTGGTTACGCCCAAAGGATCGCCACCACTACAAACAATGTTACGGGCAGCTTCGGCAACGGCA
Organism: Chitinophagaceae bacterium; assembly: GCA_025362915.1. GTDB lineage: Bacteria > Bacteroidota > Bacteroidia > Chitinophagales > Chitinophagaceae > Parasediminibacterium. The sequence continues at coordinate 326 of JANYEU010000421.1, forward strand.
ATCATTCCACCCTTATGAGGGTCAGCATATACATATTTACTGTTACAATCCACCGTCATTGCCAAAGCCTTGCCCGTTCCTTTTGCCAATACTATTGAGGCATCGCTAGGTTCGTTGGTACTCATATTAGCAGCACCCACCATACTATCGTATTGGGTATAAATCCAACGTTTAGAAGCAATGTTTGGTAATTGAACAAGCTGTTCAGTAGCAGCTTTTAGTTCAGCATTGTCTTTTAAGTCTGCAATGCTTTCTAATTTGAAAGCCGCAATCTTATTCAAGTATTTAGGAGCAGTATATTCTCTTGTATATTGAGGAGCACCGCCGCCTAATACTAATTCCTCAGCAGGAAGGGTTGCTTCCACCTCGCCGTGCATATAAAACTTCAACAATCCATCGGTCGTTACTTCTCCAATATTGCTTGCACTCAAATCCCACTTTTCAAACACTGCCAACACTTCTGCTTCCTTACCTTTTTCTACCACCATCAGCATACGCTCTTGGCTTTCGCTTAGTAACAGTTCCCAAGCTTTCATATCTTTTTGGCGTGTAGGCACTTTATCCAAATCAATCCTCATCCCTACTCCACCCTTTGCGCTCATTTCGGCAGTGCTACAAATAATACCTGCCGCACCCATATCCTGCATACCAACTACAGCACCAGTTTCAAGCACTTCTAGGCAAGCTTCCAATAATTTCTTTTCTTGGAAAGGATCACCCACTTGCACTGCAGGCAATTCTTGCACACTGTCCTTTGTTATATCTGCGCTAGCAAAACTTGCCCCGCCAATACCATCTTTTCCAGTAGCACTACCCACAAAAAACACAGGATTTCCCTCGCCCAAGGCAATGGCACTCACTGTTTTGCCTATCTCTACAATACCAACGCTCATGGCGTTTACCAATGGATTGGTATGATAACATTCTTCAAAATAAACCTCACCACCCACAGTAGGAACACCAAAACAGTTGCCATAATGACCAATGCCATGTACCACGCCGCTCAATAAATGTTGCGTTTTTTTATCTTTTAAATTACCAAAGCGAAGACTATTTAACGAAGCAATTGGTCTGGCTCCCATCGTAAAGATGTCTCTTTGAATACCTCCTACCCCTGTTGCTGCCCCCTGAAAAGGTTCTAAGGCACTAGGGTGGTTATGGCTTTCTATCTTGAATACCACACCAAAACCATTGCCCATATCCATTAAGCCAGCATTCTCTTCTCCTGCGGCTACCAGCATCTTTCCGCCATCACGAGGGAGGGTTTTTAACCACTTGATACTGTTTTTATAACTGCAATGTTCACTCCACATGGCACTAAAACAACAGAGTTCATTAAAGTTTGGCGTGCGACCCAGTTTGGTTTTTATCAACTCAAATTCCTCTGGTGTCAAGCGAAGTTGCTGGGCAGTCTGTACGGTTATTTCCATTATTAAAAGATAAATATTTATAAGGAGCTATGCAAAAAATTGGTAGGACGCTACCAATTTATACCTCAAAAAAGATACGCTGCAAATGTAAGGAACTGAAACAGTAAGTGGTTTGTTATGGGGAATAGTTGTTTATGATTGATACAAATTAACTGTGTGTTGAATACAGCTTCTGTGTTTCTGATAGCGTAGAGATAACAAATCGAATTGCGAAGATGACGCATCATATTGCCTCACAATTGGCAGCATATAGTCAAAATTATTTATTCATAAAGCCGCATAACTACAAATTGTTATATCCCTTCAATTGTTTGTATTACTTTTCCGCTCTTTTTTACACGGATTATCTAGGATTACTGCTTTATGCATCTATCAATTATCATTGTCAATTACAACGTAAAATACTTTCTCGAGCAATGCTTGCGCTCTGTAGAGAAGGCCATTGCCAATATTGATGCGCAAATATTTGTGGTTGATAATAACTCTTCCGATGATAGTATTGCTTACCTAAAACCTAAATTTCCCTTTGTTCAATACATTGCAAATACCGAAAATGTAGGTTTTGCAAAAGCAAACAATGAGGCGTTACCTTATTGCACCGGCCAATATGTTTTGTATTTGAATCCAGATACCATCATTCCCGAAGATTGTCTGGAAAAATGTATCGCCTTCTTTGAAAGCCATGAAGATTGTGGTGCATTGGGTATAAAAATGATTGATGGTAGTGGTACATTTTTGCCCGAAAGCAAAAGGGGGTTTCCTTCGCCCGTGGCTTCCTTTTTCAAATTGACAGGGTTGGCAGATATTTTCTCTTCCTCCAAAATATTCAATCAATACTCCCTTGGTTATCTAAATCCTTTCCAAAACCATAAGGTAGATGTCCTTGCGGGTGCTTTTATGATGGTTAAGACAGAAGTTTTAGTTGCTACAAAAGGTTTTGATGAAGCCTTTTTTATGTATGGGGAAGACATAGACCTCAGCTACAGGATTCAACAATTGGGGTTTAATAACTATTATTTTGCCGATAGTACCATTCTGCACTTTAAGGGAGAGAGCACAAAAAAAGGAAGCCTCAACTACGTAAAAATGTTTTACAGTGCCATGAATATCTTTGTAAAGAAGCATTATTCTGGCAATAAGGCAAGAATATTTACACTGTTTATACAAGGTGCCATTTTTTTTAGGGCTACAATTTCACTAGTAAAATCGTTCATTGTCCGCGTGGGGTTGCCATTACTGGATGCGGTAATTATCTTTTTTTCTCTATGGGAAGTAAAGGACAAATGGATACTTTGGATGCGGGATGG
>JANYEU010000431.1 GCA_025362915.1 Chitinophagaceae bacterium
TTCCCTCGCCCAAATTATTAACCTTAAAAGGGATGGTATAGGTACTATCCCCCCATATAAAATGATACGGGCTTTCCAATCCTGACGCACTAACGGCAATGCTACCCGAAAAGGGATAAAAACACGTAGGCGACTTAGTGATGGTGTCCTTACCACTCAGCGGAACGCCAAATACCTGAATTGTTTTTACACTACTATCCCCCCCGCACATATTGGTAACTACATAATGTATGGATATTTTGCCAAAGTTTAACCCTTTTACCAAACCATCGGCAGTTATCGTAGCCACACTTGTATCTGTACTCTTCCAAACGCCATTGAGCGTTGAATCTGTTAGCTGTGAGGTAAATCCCGTACACAAAGAGGTGATACCCGCTATCGTATCAGTATTTTTTGGCGGACTAATAACCGTAAGGTTCAAGGTTCGCAAACTATCGCACCCATTAGCGTTGGTAAACGAATCTATATAAGTGCCTGTTTTATTATAGCCCAAGTAAGCCGCCCCCATACAGATGGTATCGGTAATGATTGTAGTTGGTTCCACCACATTTACATTGATAGGAGACGAATGTACGCGGCAAGTGATGCTATTGATATTGCCAAATTGCGAAGCAGACAATCTATACTGAAAAGAGCCGGCAATATTTGCAATAAAATTAAAAGTAGTGTCGGTTGCACCCGCAATGTCCTTCCATGTTTTGCCCGTATCCACACTTTGCTGCCATTGGTAAGAGGTGGAATCATAACAGCGCTGCACAGAAGCATTTAACGTTAGATTGATGGCATTTTTTGCTTTACAGATAGAGATGGCATCGGTTGAATACCCTTTTATGCTGGCAGTTATTCCAGGGCCTACGGGCTGAAAAACAATATCATCCAGCCCAAGGTCATTTCCATTGCCACCGGGTGCATTATTGCGCATCCGCAACACAACATCGGTAATGCCAATAGGTGTTTTGAAGTAAAAAGAGTAATTTTTCCAAGTCTCATTCGGCACAACAGGTATATCTCCAGTGTTGTAGGAAGATAAAATGATGCCATCCGTCTGTTCGATGGTGAAAGTTACATTGGGACTGATTTTATTAGGTTTTGTTGCCAAATTAAAAATCCAGGCGGAAAACTTATAGGTGTTACCACCGCACAAACCAGACACTGTTTTCAAATAAAAATCACTAGGGTCGTAGGATGCATTTATTATCATGAAATAACCGTTCGGATCGCCAGTATGATCTCCTGTAGAAGGCCAATCATAACAATTTGAAGTGTAATTTCTGATTGAATAAAGCCCATCTTCGGGGCAATCCTTTGCTTGATAGGTAAAATTGGTAATTCCCGGTGGGAGAGGAGGTCCATAAGCACTTGCGCCTGCTCCAAACGTTTCATTAAGCACAGGGTCGCCCAGACTAGCCGTACAGGTTTGGGCATTTACTTGTAAAGAAAAAAGTATTATTAATGATAAGGTAGCAAGAAGTAAACGAATCTTCATGAGGCGAAGTTATAGTTTAACGTATTGATTGATTTCAAACAATAATAAGTTTCCAGTCAACATTGATGTTGCATCGGTAAACAACACTACTATAAGGATGAACCATCTATAAACCTATAAAGTGATATTCATTTAAAGACTGGCGCACTATCATAAGTTTAAACCATTGATTGGAAATATTATGAAAAATAGTCTAAAAAAGCATCACAAACTGAGGTTATTCTATCACGAATTAAGGTTATTCCATCACGAAATGAGGCTTTTCACTTATCAAAACCCTTAATTCGTGATAAAAAAGCCTTCTTTCGTGATAAAAAAAGACTGTTTTTTGAGTGAATAAATCCATTTGATGTATGAATATCCATAAATGTTGCTTCTTTTTTGGGTGAAAGGGTTGTTGACCCTTAGTTTCAATCCTACTCAAAATAAAATTGGTTCATTCCACAAAAAAAAGCTACCCCATGAGGAGTAGCTTTTCTTATTAAACATTTAAAATAGAGAATCAATTAGTTACAACTCGGTACTTTTTGAATTATTCAGTTTACTATGCTTTTTGCTATAGCCAAAATAGATGATGAAACCTATCAATAACCAAACTATTAAACGCAACCAGTTTGTCCAGCCCAATCCAAATATCATGGCACCGCAAACTATTACACCCATTATTGGTACAAATGGTACCCATGGTGTGCGGAATTCGCGTTTCATTTCAGGATTTGTCTTTCTCAATACAATTACTGCAATGCAAACAAGCATAAAGGCAAATAGGGTTCCTATGCTGGTCATGTCTCCCACTATATCGCCAGGAATGAATGCAGCAAACAGTCCTACCAATATCAAGGTGTAAAGGCTTGCCTTGTAAGGGGTTTTGTAGGTGGGGTGAATCTTACTGAATATGTTAGGTAATAAACCATCCTTGCTCATGGAATAAAATACGCGTGATTGCCCTAGCAACATGACCAATATTACAGAAGAAAAACCACCAAGAATGGCTACAGTTACCAATTTGGCCAACCAACCATAGCCAATCATGTATTTATTGATGGCAAAAGCAACAGAAGCCTCCTTTCCGGTTGTACGGAAATCCTCAATGCTGGCGATACCCGTAAGAACGTGGGCAAAAAGGATATACAAAACTGTACAAACAGCTAGAGAACCCAAAATACCGATAGGCATGTCCTTTTTAGGATTCTTTGCTTCCTGAGCGGCGGTACTTACGGCATCAAAACCGATAAAAGCAAAGAATACCACACCCGCCGCACCTAGAATACCCATGATGCCGCCAAAGTTGTGCGACAAACCTTGATGATCTACATAAGTACTGGCTGGTGGAATATAAACTGCGTGATTTGCTGGGTTGATAAAACTCCATCCAAACACAATAATCATAATTACGATAGATACTTTGGCAACAACGATGATGCTGTTTACTACCGCCGACTCTTGTGTTCCCCTGATTAACAAAAGCGTAAGAACGCTTACGATAAACAAGGCTGGAAGGTTGATGTATCCGTGAAGGCTACCGTCAAGCGAGTGCTCGAAGGGAGAATGACACAGCTCGAATGGTATCGGTTTACAACCTATCACATTAGTCAGCAAATTATTTAGGTATTCACTCCAAGCAATGCCAACTGTTGCGGCACCAACTGCATATTCCAGTATCAAATCCCAACCAATTATCCATGCAATGAATTCTCCCATCGTGGCATAGCTGTATGTATAGGCACTACCTGCAATGGGAATGGAAGAAGACAACTCGGCATAGCATAAACCTGCCAAAGCGCAACCAATGGCTGCCACAATAAAGCCCAAAGTAACAGAAGGACCGGCATTTTGAGCTGCTGCAGAGGCTGTCCGTACAAATAAACCCGCACCGATGATGGCACCTATCCCAAGTGAAATCAAAGAAGTTGCAGTAAGTGTACGTTTCAGCCCCTTTTCCGAGTCGGCAGATTCTTTCATTAATAATTCAATAGACTTTTTTGTGAATAATCCCATAATTAGATAGTTAAATTGCTTTTTAAAACCGTAATAAGCTAGCAAAATAATCATTTATCTCCTTACTATTACATTTCCTTTAAAATAGCATTGTAATTTGTATATATTTATTAAACTAACCAGTGATTATTTAATTTTTTTCTAATGAAATCTAACAAGCTAACGAGGAATATTCTAATAGCGATGGTACTTGGCATCAGTGTTGGCTATGCCGTACACGAATTGGTGCCTAAAGAATCAATTTCAAGCTTTTCCAGCACAGTAAAACTCCTCGGAACCATCTTTATCCGCTTGGTAAAAACAATTATTGCCCCATTGGTATTTACTACGCTGGTAGTGGGCATTGCAAAGCTGGGTAATTTAAAGACTGTGGGCAGGGTAGGCGGTAAAGCCATGTTATGGTTTGTTACTGCCTCCTTAACTAGCCTGTTAATTGGGATGTTATTGGTAAATGTGTTGCATCCAGGTACCTATATAGATCTTTCTTTGGCGGATAATGCAGGTGTGAAGGAGTTGATGGGCAAGACTTCCGCCTTTTCGTTGTCTAATTTTATAGAACACGTCATTCCTTCCAGTGCCATTGGTGCGATGGCAGATAATGAGATATTGCAGATAGTGGTTTTCTCCATATTTTTTGGAATAGCCGCCGCTTCGATGGGCGATTATGCAAAACCGGTTATAAAAACCTTGGATGTATTTGCGCATATCATCCTAAAGATAGTAAACTACATCATGAACTTTGCGCCTTACGGTGTTTTTGGCACATTGGCGGCAGTGGTTGCCGATAAAGGGATGGGTATCTTCAAGTTCTATTTTATTTACTTCTCCTTTTTCGTTTTTGGCATCATTTGTTTGTGGTTGGTGTTGCTATTGGTGGGTTATATCATACTGGGAAAAAGACTTTTTGCCTTATTAAAACACATCAGTAATCCTTTATTGATTGCTTTTAGCACTACCAGCAGCGAGGCGGTGTTTCCGAAGCTGACTGAGGAATTAGAGCGTTTTGGTTGCAAGAATGATATTGTGGCATTCATCCTTCCTTTGGGTTATTCCTTTAACCTGGATGGAAGTATGATGTACATGACGTTTGCCAGCCTTGCCATTGCGCAAGCCTACGGAATTCATCTGGATATTGGCACACAATTGACGATGTTGTTGGTTTTGATGCTTACCAGTAAAGGAATTGCCGGTGTTCCAAGGGCTTCTTTAATCATTGTGTTAGCTACGTGTGCCATGTTCAAGATACCTCCCGAAGGTGTTGCATTAATATTGCCGATAGACCATTTTTGCGACATGATGCGCACTGCCACCAACGTTTTAGGTAACGCCTTGGCTACAAGCGTGGTGAGCAAATGGGAAGGGGCTTTGGAGGAAGGATAATTATCAATTGATAATTGATGCTAAATACTTGGGTTATGCTCCCTAAAGGAAACATTTTATGCCTTTACAAACCCTTCACAAGCGTTCCGTTCAACCAAACATTTCTTCCGTAAGGGCTTACGGAACTTCCGTTCAACTGAACATTTCTTCTGTAAGGGCTTACGGAACTTCCGTTCAACTGAATATTTCTTCCGTAAGGGCTTACGGAACTTCCGTTCAACTGAACATTTCTTCCGTTAGGGCTTACGGAACTTCCGTTCAACTGAACATTTCTTCCGTAAGGGCTTACGGAACTTCCGTTCAACTGAACAAATAACCAATAAATTGAATTTTCAAGAGTGATTGTATACTGAATTAATGAAACCTTCATCTTCATTACTTTTGATTATATTAAAATTTAATGTTTCTTTACACCCGAAGCAACTAACGGCTTCCCTAATAGCTCATGACAGAATATATTCTTGCTTTTCAATTACACGAACTCCTGCAGCCTCAGTTTTATATAGACAATGGGGGGCTTTGGCTGTTACTCCTCATCATATTTGCCGAGACTGGTCTGTTTGTAGGCTTTTTCTTTCCTGGAGATTCCTTATTGTTTGTTGCAGGAATATTCAGTGAGAAGCTAGCCATTTCTTTTTTTGATACAGGAAGTTCTTTTTTGAATTTATTGATGATAATTGCCCTTGCTTCTGTTGCAGGGATATTGGGAAACGCTACAGGTTATATGTTTGGCAAGCGTATTGGCCCTGCCATGTTTCATTGGAAAGACAATATACTCTTTAAACAAAAGTATTTGAACCAAGCACACGACTTTTACGAACAACATGGCGGTGGTGCAGTGGTTTTTGCAAGGTTTGTACCCATAGTGCGCACGTTTGCCCCCATTGTTGCGGGCATTGTGGAAATGGATAAAAAGAAATTTGCCTTCTTCAACATACTTGGTTGCATCGCTTGGGTAGGAAGTATGTTGGCAGGAGGTCATTACCTAGATAAATTCTTTATGCAGCATTACAACTTCGACATCAAGAAGCATCTGGAAGTGATTGTTTTAGGTATCGTATTCATTACCACCGCCCCTGTATTGCTAAAACTCATTTTTGGTAAAACCAAATCATCCACCACAAAATAGTATGGATAAGAAGCAGCCAGGGATACTTTCCCTGACAGTCATTGTTGGTGCATTAGGTTTTTTCGTAGATGTGTACGACCTATTGTTGTTCAGCATTGTGCGCAAGCCAAGCCTCAAGGCTCTTGGGCTATCTCCGCAGGAAATATTAAGTAAAGGCGAACTGATTATCAGCATACAGATGATTGGGCTTGTGGTGGGCGGCATTATCTGGGGCGTTATTGGCGATAAAAAAGGAAGGTTGAGTGTATTATTCGGTTCAATACTCATTTATTCTTTGGCAAACATTGCGAATGGGATGGTTACCACCGTGACACAATATACCATCATGCGTTTTATTGCAGGTGTGGGCTTGGCAGGAGAATTGGGTGCAAGCATTACGTTGGTAAGTGAAATGCTGCCCAAGGAAAAGCGTGGTATCGCTGCTTCCATCATTGCTACGGTAGGCGTTTTTGGTGCAGTTACCGCCTTCTTTGTTTATAAGTTCTTTGGCGATTGGCGTATTTGTTTTTACATTGGTGGAGGAATGGGGCTTTTGTTATTATTACTCCGTGTAAGCATATTTGAAAGCGGATTGTATGACGAAGTAAAGAAACAAAATGTAGAAAGGGGTAGCCTGATGATGTTGCTTGGTAGTAAAGACAGGATGCTGCGCTACATGAAAGGCGTATTTATAGGATTGCCTGTGTGGTATGTGATCGGAATCCTCATAACTTTCTCGGATGAGTTTGGTAAACGCTTTGGCATTAGTAATATAGATCCCGGACAGGCAATCATGTACCAATATATCGCCATTGGGGTAGGGGATATGAGTGCAGGACTGTTGAGCAATTACCTAAAAAGCCGAAAGAAAGCGCTGTTTATTTTCTATGGTATCTGTAGTTTGTTTATCACCCTGTTCTTTATGCAAAGCGGCGGCAGTGCCACCACCATGTATATATTGATTGCCTGTTTAGGTTTCGGTTCGGGCTTTTCC
>JANYEU010000432.1 GCA_025362915.1 Chitinophagaceae bacterium
TTATAAACTGAACGACATCACTTTTGGCAATATAGCACCGCCAGCCGGTGTGGATGATGTGGATAGCACCCCAATCAATACACCAGTAATATCAACTGTAAAAAACAACGATACGTTAAACTCTTACAATGCCACTGTAAACATTGCCAACCCGCCTGCTACGGGAGTGGCAACCGTGAATTCGGATGGCTCGGTTACTTATACACCCAATACTAATTTTACGGGTGTTGATACTTACACTTATACCCTTACGTCTCCTGCCGGACAGGTATCTGCCCCCATAAATGTGGTGGTATTTGTAAAGCCTACAGGTGAAAATGATTCAGTGATTACACCTGTCAACACGGGAATAAATATTAAGGTAAAAGCAAATGATGGTGCTGCGGAAGTGAATAATGGTGTAACCAATATAACAAATCCTTCTAACGGAATAGTACTCTTAAATGCCGATAGTACCGTCGCCTACACTCCCAATAAGGATTTTGTAGGGCTGGATACATTCACTTACACACTCACAACGCCTGATAATATTTCATCATCCCCCATAAGGGTGATTGTGAAGGTGGTGCCATTGGGTGTGGATGATTTGGATAGTACATTTATCAATAAACCTGTAACTACCAATATTAAACTTAATGATGGAAATGGTACTGTGAATGATACCGTTAAGATTGCATCCACTCCTGCAAACGGAACAGTAAAGGTGAATAAGGATGGAACGGCCACTTACACACCCACCAATGGATTCACTGGAAAAGATACTTATACCTACACACTAACCGATGCCACGGGTACGGTAACGCACCCCATTACAGTAACTGTGGTGGTAAAGCCAGTGGGCGTATTGGATAGGGACACCACTTTAGTAAACAACCCTATCACCATTGATGTAAAGGCTAACGACAGTGCAAAAGGGGGCAGCAATACGGTTGCTATTGTGAGTAATCCCAAGAACGGAACAATAACCGTAAACGCTGATAATACAGTAACTTATACACCTAATAATGATTTTATAGGGAAAGACACCTGTTACTATACGTTGGTAACGGCAGATAGTGCTTCTTCGGCACTAATACCTGTTTACCTTACGGTGATTCCTACGGTTAAAAAGGCGGATGTGCTCATCAAGAAAACATTGGATACCCAAGGCAAATTGCTTGCTGGAGAAACAATAACCTTCACCCTTACAGTAACTAACAATGGTCCTGATGCCGCTACGAGCGTAGTAGCTAAAGATACTTTGTCAAGCAATATTGGCAATGCAACCATTACAGGTACACAGACAGGCACTGCCACTTACGATAATACTAAGCGAATATTGGTATGGACTATCGGTAATCTTGCAAATGGGCAATCTACCACGCTTACATTTAAAACGATTATTGATAGCGGTAGTAAGGTAAGCAACACAGCCTTCGTTTCTGCAACAGAACCCGACCCAGATACTACAAACAATCATGCTATAGTAGGACCTGTTGCCATACAGGTTGTGCCCGTGGGTGTGCCAGATTTGGATAGTACATTAATCAATAATCCTATAACAACTACTGTTAAGACAAATGATGGAACAGTCAACTTGAATGACACTGTAAAAGTGGCTGCCAATCCTGCCAATGGAACAGTAATAGTGAATACTAATGGAACGGTAATCTATATGCCAAACGGTGGATTTACAGGAAAGGACATTTATACCTATACCCTAACAAGTGATAGCGGGATTATATCACAACCAATAACTGTAACCATCAAGGTGAAACCAGTAGGCGTGTTGGATAGGGATACCACCTTGATGAACAATGCCATCACCTTTTCCATAAAGACAAACGACAGTGCACAAGGCGGTAACAATACAGTTGCCATTAGCCTAAACCCTAAGAATGGAACGATAAAAGCGAATGCTGACGGAACAGTTACTTACACGCCTAACAATGGTTTTGCGGGTAAGGATACTTGCTACTATACATTGTTAACCGCCGATAGTGTTTCATCTGCACCTATTCCTGTTTACCTTACTATTGTGCCTCCTGCCAAGAAAGCGGATGTGTCCATCAAAAAAGTATTGTTTACCACAGGAACATTGTCGGTGGGAGAATCAATTGGGTTCACCGTCAGCGTAACCAACAATGGTCCTGATGATGCTACGGGTGTAATTGCCAGTGATACCCTTGCAACAAACATTGGTAATGCCACCATTGCGCAGATAAAGAATGGAACAGCCAATTATGATAAACCCTCAAGGGTGTTGGTTTGGAATATCGGTAACCTTGCTGCCAATCAATCTACGGTACTCACATTCGCTACCATCATTGATAGCGGACAATTTGTGGGCAATACTGCCTTCGTAACTGCAAATGAGATTGATCCAGATACATCAAACAATCATTTCTCTATTGTTGAAGTTTCAGTTGTTACGCCTGTGATAATTGGTGTAAACGATTTGGATAGTACCATCATCAACATCCCTGTCATCACTTTTGTAAAATCGAATGATAGTGCAAAGAATGCACTGGATACCGTAAAGATTGCTTCCAATCCTGCTAATGGAACAGTGGTTGTTAACAAGGATGGCTCGGTAACTTACACGCCCACAGCAGGCTATGTAGGCAAGGATGTTTATACCTACACGCTTACCAATGCAAATGGAATTATCTCTCCACCTGTCACAGTAAATATTCTGGTGAAGCCAGTAGGCGTAAACGATAAGGATTCCACCGAAGAAAATAAACCCGTTACAACAGCCGTAACTACCAATGATGGTGTAAGTGCCAATAGTACCATCGTTAAAATTGTTGCACAGCCCACCCACGGCAATGTGATACTCAATCCTAATGGTACGGTTACCTATATTCCAGATTCTGGCTACATTGGTACGGACACCTATAAGTATGTGTTGATGACAGCCGATAGTCTGGTTTCCGCGCCCATTACA
>JANYEU010000435.1 GCA_025362915.1 Chitinophagaceae bacterium
CTATAAACAGCCGAGGGCTTTTTGGAAACATTGGAGAAGGATTCCACACATTTTAATGAAACTATCAACGCAGCTATTGATGAAAAAGTGAAGGGGAAGAAATTGGAAATAGAGGAGAAAAGTAATAGGATACATGATTTAACGCTGGAGATAAATAACCTGAATAATGAAATAAGCGTACTTAAAAATAAAATAGCCGACAATGAAAAAAAGTTAACTGCAAATTCTGCCGGATACAATAATCAATCTTCTATTATTAAAAGTAAAATCTCTCAAGACATTGAGAAAATAAAACAATACTTAAGCTAACACACAACTAAATGGAAGACAGATTATCTACCGAACCTATTAAGAATGCCTGGTTTTCTGAGCCTAAAAACGTAGCAACAACCGTTGTAGGCGGCTCTGTTTTATTAGGCCTTACCTACGCATTTCTTACGTTCGTATTGCCTTGGCTAGTAACCGTAACATGGAATTTAGTAAATTTAATAATAGGCGGCACCGTATTGGGGCTTCTATTGTTGATAATAACCAACAAAAAGTTTTGGCGGGCTATAAAATATTTCTCCGAATTTATTGCAAACTATACAATCGGTATTGCCATAGAATTGAATCCATTCAATATTTTGCAAGCAAAAATAGATCAGGGTTATGAGGATAGGGATACTTTATATAAGCAGGCTGCCAAGCTGAAAGGCAAACAAAGCGAACTGATGGGCAAGCTGGACGACAGGCAAAAGGAACTGAAACTAAATGCCCAAAAAGTAAAAATATTAAAAGTGGAAGATCCACGCTCAAAGCAAATAGACTTATATTCTAATAACGTATTGCGTTGTCAAGAATATATAGACAACGTATCGCCTATAGTTGGTGATTTAAACAAGCTCATCACATTTGCTGATATGGCTTATGAAGAAAGTGGGATAATGTTGGAGGATGCAAAACTGGATTTGGAAGCAAAAAAAAGATTTATATTGTTCAGTAACTACAGGTTTATCAGCGGTATCAAGTGCGATGCAGGTCTTTAAAGGCGATGATGGTTTAAATCAAGACGCTGAGAGGGCATTGGCAATATTAAAACAGCGGATAGGGGAGAAGATTGGGCATATTAAATCTGCGATTGATGTTACATCTAAATTTATGGATGACAGGACATTGGAAGATAAGGCAAAATCTGCCCAGGCAACTGAATTGATTGATAAATTCAACTTGGATGGTAATTTCAATTATGCTACTAATTCACTTCTTGAACAAAGGGATTCCGGAAGATTAAAAGGAATAAATGTAGAAAAGTACAAGGGGTTGATAGACTAATACAAACATTTTTATAACTTAAAAAACACATATTATGGCAGTCAAAGTAAAACCGGGAGGCAAAGTATTAATAATAGCCATTATAGTTGGACTAGGAATATTTGGAGTAAGGCGCTACCAAAATCGTCCTAAAGACGTAGTTTCATCATTAGAAGTAGGAAAAATAGCCTTGCCAGATGCACCAGACGCATCATTACCTACCAATGCAACAAAGCTTGCATTGCCAAAAGATGAACCAGCGGTAAATGGGGGTACACCAATAACTTGGGAACGTATGGCTTGGAATGCTCAGTTCTCTGGTATGTATGCAAATGGTGGGGTAAGAACAACAAAGGGATCTTTGTTTGATGCTGCAAAATTAGAAGTGACGTATTTGCGTCAGGATGATTGCGGAAAGCAAACTGCAGACTTAGTAAAGTTTGCTCAGGAGTATAAGCAAAATCCAAATGCACCAGCTGTATTAATTACTTTGATGGGCGATGGTATGCCGGCATTTATGACATCACTCGCAAAGGAATTAGAGCCACTAGGCCCCGAATATCAACCAATTATTATACCTATAGCACATGGTAAATCTTATGGTGAAGACCAAATCATGGGGCCAACAAGTTGAAGCAAGACCCTAAAAATGCAATTGGTAAATGTGTAGCAGGGGTATTGAGGGATGGGGATGTGAACATATTATTGAAATGGGCAGGAGATAATGGCATAAAAGTAAACCCAGATGAAACAACCTATGATGGTGGTGCTGTAAACTTAATAGCAGCGGCAGACTTCTTAGATGCTCCCAATAAATACATAACTGGATATAATGAAAAAAGAAAGATAGTAGTAAACGGTAAAACAACAGGCAAAGACACAACTGTGGGAGTGGATGCAGTAGCAACCTGGACGCCAGGCGATGTGAATGTAGCAACAAAAAAAGGTGGGCTGGTAACCATAGCAAGCACCAAACAATATGCTTCGCAGATGTCCGCACAAACAATTTGCATAAAGAAATGGGCTTACGACCACAGAACAGATGTAGAAAATATGATTATAGCCTTGGCACAAGCGGGTGATCAGGTGCGCTCATTTAATGATGCAAAAGCTTTTGCAGCCAAAGTAAGTGCTGATCTATACAAAGAACAAGATGCGGCTTATTGGCTGAAATATTATAATGGTGTGGAAGAAAATGATTTGCAAGGATTAAAGGTAAATTTAGGCGGTTCTGCTGTTTTTAATCTAGCGGATATGGCAAATACTTATGGACTAGGTACTGATAAAATAGACCGTTACAAAGCAGTTTATAATACGTTTGGTAACTTGATGGTAAAAATGTATCCTGCAATAATGCCTACATTCTTACCTTATGAAAAAGCAGTCGATAAATCTTTTTTAAATAGTGTGCTATCCAACCATCCTGAATTATTGGAAGGTAAAGCCATAGAAGCAAAGTATGCCAGTGAGATTACGGCAGCGGTTTCTAAAAAGGCTTACTCAATAGAATTTGAAACAGGGGCATCAACCATTAAGCCTGCATCATATAAATTATTAGATGAAATATTTGAATCAGCAGTGGTAGCAGAAGGATTGAAATTGGGTGTATATGGTCATACAGACAACGTAGGCACTGATGAAAAAAATATTACATTGTCTGAACAAAGAGCAGAAGCCGTGAAGGGTTATCTAATGAAAAAAGGTCTTAAAGAAACTCGGATAGAGACAAAGGGATATGGTTCTACAAAGCCAATTGCAGATAATGCAAGTGCTGAAGGTAAAAAGAAGAATAGGAGGGTTGAAATAGTTTTAGGAGAATAGGTGCTTAGGAATAAGTAACCTCCCTTAAACAGAATAAAAACAAACCCTGTCACTTTAAATAAGGCGGGGTTTGTTTTTGGAGATTTAATAGAAATAATATTAAGTATCGTAAAGCCTAACCTTATAAATATATTTATATAAAAAATGTTCAAACAGATTTTCTCCCCATTCGGAAAAATAAATAAGCAGATTTTTATTGTATTGGCAATTGTCCAATCAATTTTGGCATTGGTATTTTGGCATTTTGCCTCTAATGGGTTGGTGCCAAAACCATTAAAAGTAGCGGATGCCTTTTTTACATTGCTTACTTCAAAAAACTTGCTGGATAATGTAATTATTAGCTTCATCCTTACCATAAAGGCAATGGCAATATCTATTGTAATTACTTTATTTTTTTCTTATTTATCGGTAATTCCATTCTTTAAAACAATAGCACACTTCATTGTAAAATGCAGGTACCTAACCTTGACAGGGTTGATATTTATTTTTACCTTATTAACGCATGATGGCAGTGAACTGAAACTGTCATTACTAATTTTTGGGATTGTTCCTTTCTTCGTTACTTCTTTTTTAGCAGTAATAATTACAACTGATAATCAGCAGTTCGAAATATGCAAAACGCTAGGTTATAATAATTGGGAGACATTATATGAAGTAATAGTGGTAGGTAAAGCGGATCAAGTCCTGGAAATTATCCGACAAAACTTTGCCATAACTTGGCTGATGATTACTTTGGTTGAGGGGCTAAGTATGAGTGAGGGTGGGGTTGGGGTTGGTACAATGCTTATCAAGTATAATAAGTATAATGACATTACGAATGTTTTGGCATTGCAGCTAGTAATCTTTGTAATTGGATTAATATTCGATTTGATTCTAGGAAATCTAAAGTTCTGGTTGTTTCCACATTCTAAACTGCAAATACATAAATAGTAATGAATAATTATTCAAAACAGGATATACTTATAAAGGCTGAAGGTGTATCACTTTCTTATGGTGATAAACTGATTTTAAGGGATATAAACTTTGAAATTAGGGATATTCTCCGTCCAGGTGTCGTTCAGGGACAAGTGGTATCTTTAATAGGAAGAAGTGGGATAGGTAAAACTCAGCTTTTTAAGATATTAGCGGGGCTGAATAGTCCAAGTGGGGGAAAAGTTACTCTCCATGACGGTAAGCCTGTAAAAGCGGGTGATATGGGAGTTGTTTTTCAAAATTATTATCTATTTGAATGGAGAACCATCTACCAATCATTGGAATTGGCCGCTAAGAAGAACCCTAAATTTAAGAGACAGGATATTAAAAAGGAAATAAATAAGTACGCCGAACAATTTCAGTTAACAGAGCATCTTTCCAAGTATCCACAACAACTTTCAGGGGGACAAAAACAGCGGGTTTCTATTATTCAGCAATTGTTGAATGGCTCGTCTTTTATATTATTTGATGAACCATTTTCTGGGTTGGATGTGGTGGTTCTTGAAAAGATTGCCAACCTTATTCTTCAGGTTTCATTATCTGACGAACTTAAAACATTAATTATTGTTTCCCACGATATTGAAACTGCTGTTTCATTATCAGATACTGTTTTTGTATTAGGTACTGAAAGCAACAAGGCTGGGGCAACCATTAAAACGGAAATAGACCTCTGTTCCCGTGGTCTGGCTTGGAAGGAAGATATAAAATATATGCCTGCATTTAAAGAGACTATTGCTGAAATAAAAGCAGTATTATAAATATAAATCAAAACATATTTCCAGATTGTTGAGTATTCAATTGGCATAGTGTAGGTTCCCCTTTTTAAAAGGACTTAGATGAGGTCTAAAAAACAGAGAAGGCTTCACTTAATGCGAAGCCTTCTCTGTTATATACTTTGTGTTCCTTTCTGTATTAGTGCCTTTGTGGCAAAAAATTATTTCTTAATAAAAGTCAGTGTTGTTGTACCGTATTTAGCCAAATAAGTCCTTGGCAATAGTTGCAGTACATCTATTGTTTCTTCGGTAGAATTTACTGGTGAATAATGGGTAGAAAGTTTATTTCCATCAATGGAATAGATACTTAATTCTGCGCCTGCAACAGCCTTGCTGTGTGTAATGGAAATGGTATTATGTACAGGGTTTGTAATAATTTTAAAACTATTGACAGCTGTATTATTCCTTACGCCAATAACATTGCTATAGGTGATAGAGCCGTTTTTATCTTGAATCTTCAAGCGGTAAAAAGCGGCTTCGCTAGCCAATGGTTGATCATCCCTAAATGCATAATTACTTTGGTTTACTACACCTCCCGTTGCTTTTACTGTTCCAATACTGGTGAATGAAGTGCCATTAAAGCTTTTCTCAATTGAAAAAGCAACAGTATTCAATTCGTTGGCGGTTGTCCAGTCAAGCATTACTTGTTGCTGCGTGTTTATTGCAGACTTGAATTTAATTAATGTTACTGGCAGATTGATTGGTGCAACCAAGCTATTCAGGTACTCTTCCAGCATGGTATATCCACTGGAAGCAACTGTATTGCCATCGGTAGAGTCATTTGGGTTCAATCCATTTGCCATTTCCCAAGTATCAGGTATGCCATCATGGTCACTATCGGTTGGTGCAATGGCAGTGGTGTCATACGCTGGCCATCCTCCCGCAGAATCTTGTGTATCTATTATACCCAAGTTTCCTTTACCATAATAGGTGCTTGTACTGTTGGTTGCATGTTGCGAAGCAGTACCCGTAATTGTTTCTTTTACAATCCTTCTGTCAATCGTATCCCTTTTGGGGTAGGTATCGCCTACTCCTGCCAATACTGAATTATACGCGTCCAGGGCAGTTTGCATCACAATCGGTTCGTTTTGTGTTGGCGCGGCAAGTTTGAATGAATCAATATAAGAGGCTGGATAATAGGAGGGATGCAAGCCAAGAAAGTTATTGGCGGTAACCGTAGGCGAGCCATAAACAAAGTTGCCAGACATATATACCTTGCCGGTCAATCGGTTTGCCCAAGCAAATGAATAAGCATCGGAGGCATTCAGTATGATGGCCGATTTCTTGGCAGGTGTGGCAGGGCCGGCCTTGTAATAGTTATTCATGATGTTCACTTCCGACCTTCTCAATGCAAAGATTGGTTTACCAGTATCCGCTATTTCTATTTCATTGCCATAGCAACCTAAATCGTTACCCCAGTTGTAAATAACATTGTTTCTATAATCTACATAAGCCAATGTGTCGTGTGTCCTGGATCCATTGAAACGGATGGAACGGCTGTGGTGATGTGCCAACAAATTGTGGTGATAGGAAGCATATTGCCCACCCCAAACACCTGCATAACCGTGGCTTCCCTTGCCATTATAGGAAGCATTTAAACTTTCACTTACCAGACACCATTGGATGGTTGAATATTTATTATCGTAGAAAGTGGCAGCCTCTTCCATAGACCAACTCATGGAGCAATGATCTACAATAAAGTTGTTTGAATTTTCCATATCCAAACCATAAACCGCAGGGTTATTTGTTTTGGATACATCACCCGGACGGAAGTGCATATACCGTACAATAACATTCTTGCCATATATTTTTACCATGCCACGCTTGGTACAGATGCCATCACCCGGAGCGGTTTGTCCGGCAAGGGTCATGTTGGATCTTTGTACTTTTAGTGGAGTCAATAAATCAATAATACCTCCTACCCTAAAAACAATGGTCAATGGCTGACCGGGATAAGCATTAAAAGCCTGACGGAAACTGCCGGGGCCATCATCGGCCAATGTGGTTACTTCATATACTTTGCCGCCTCTTCCACCTAAAGAATATTTGCCATAACCTTCTGCACCTGGGAAAGCTAATTGCTGCGCCAATAAATTACTTGAAGTAATGATAAATAAAGAAAATAGTAGAAGAAACGAAAACGATTTTTCAACTTGAATCAAGTTAGTAGAACTAAGTAAATTGACAAGCATAAACAAATTGATTTATTGATGAATTAAGTAAGAAGCATTACTGACGGATAACAAACTCAATCGTTGGCAAATGTAGCGCAGGGCTTTGCAAATCTGTCCTGTCCTATCCTGTGTTATTCTTTTGGTAACAATTAGTGCCAATAAAAAAGCCCCCGCTAATTCGCAGAGGCTTCAATTTCGGACGGGATTCGAACCCGTATCTTCTCCTTCGTTAGGGGAGTGCTCTATCCAATTGAGCTACTGAACGTTCTTCAAAATATTATTTTACTTCTTCAAATTCTGCATCAGTAACAGTTTCGTTTGAATCTTGGTGAGTTTCACCTTGATGTCCACCATCCTGAGGTTGTGCACCACCAGCAGCTTGCGCCTTGTATAACTCTTCGCTAG
>JANYEU010000416.1 GCA_025362915.1 Chitinophagaceae bacterium
AGCAATTCCATTTACATGACCCGATTCGCTGTGTTGCCAAAATAGCCAGTCCCTACCAATGCGTGGTTTATCCTGCTCATCGTAATGGGCCACCCACAAAGGATACTCATTAAATTCATTCCCCAAGTTCTTTTCGTAAAATTCAACATTGCTATAAATAATCGGCTTTGTTTTGTAAGCAGCTTCTATAGCAATCAAATATTCTTTTAAACGATTGCGCATCATGAATGGTGGCACGTTATACAAATGTTCAATATCAACCACTGGCGGCAAGTCGCCCACAGAAAGAGACGTGTTTTTTATATAGTTGGCCGCTTGCACCTTGCCACTCTTTGTAGCCAAAAAGAAATGATATGCCCCGCAAATCATGCCCACCTTCTTGGCATTATTATAGTTTTTTCTATAGTTTTCATCAACGTTTCCTAGTCCTTCTGTGGCTTTTATAAAGGCAAACCCCATACTTACATTATTTACCTTCATGGCCACAACCTTATTCCATGCAATGCCATCCTGAAAACTGCTCACATCAATCCCATGTATGTAATAACTGCTGGGCATCACTATTCCAAACGCATCATACATGGCTGCCTCCCCTTTTTCCTCCGCTTTTTGTTGTTGCCATATACGAGCCACATACCAGCCAAATACCGCCATAAATAACAATACCCCTATCCAAATAAAAACCCCATTCCTCTTTGGTGTAACCTTTTGTTGCTTCTGTGGACTCTGTACTTTTCGCTTCGCCATGTATTTAATAGTGCTTGAATGATTTGAATGAAAAAGAAGCACAAAGAATACCAAACCTTATTTTAATTTGTGTAATTCCTTGTGAGCCTTGTGGTAAGACATCCGAGTTTTTCTTTTCGATTAAAGAAAGTAAAAATACCCTTTTAGCCGCTATTAGATAATGTAACCTTACTTTTACGTTCATGGTTTATTTTAATTTAACAGATAGTGTCAACCTTTTAAAGAAGCTCACCTTACGCCGGATATGGAATGCAGCCAAGGTAATGGGGAGTTTTCAGTTAAGCAAACTACTTAAAAAGCCTATCCAATGGGGTTATCCAATCTCCATCTCTTTTGAACCTACTACCAGTTGCAACCTTCGTTGCCCTGAGTGCCCAAGCGGTTTAAGAGAGTTTACCCGCCCTACCGGAATGTTGCAAAAGGATTTTTTTAGGGAAACGATAGACGATATCCATAAAGAAATACTTTACCTAATTTTTTACTTTCAGGGAGAGCCTTACCTAAATCCAGACTTTCTGGAAATGGTGAAATATGCAAGCGACAAAGGCATTTACACCGCCACCAGTACCAATGCCCATTACCTGAATGATGAGAAGGCAAGGAAAACAGTAGAAAGCGGACTGGACAGATTAATTATTTCTGTTGATGGCACTACGCAGGATGTATATCAGCAATACCGTGTGGGAGGAAAACTGGATAAGGTACTGGAAGGTGCAAGGAACATTGTGAAATGGAAAAAAGAATTGAACAGTAAAACACCTTTCATCTTCTTTCAGTTTTTGGTGGTAAAACCGAATGAGCATCAAATTGAAGATATAAAGAAATTGGGGGCTGAGATTGGCGTTGACCAAGTGCGTTTTAAGACCGCACAGGTATATGATTTTCAGAATGACCCCAACCAATTGATTCCTACCATAGAAAAATACAGTCGCTATAAGAAAGATAAGAATGGTCAGGTAAAGTCTAGGAGTGGATTGCAAAACCATTGCTGGAAACTGTGGCACGCCAATGTAATTACATGGGATGGCTTGGTGGTTCCTTGCTGTTTTGATAAGGATGCCACGCATCAATTGGGCAATTTAAAAACGCAAAGTTTTAAGGAAACCTGGAATAACGATAACTACAAACAGTTCCGGAAGGAACTAATGACGAGCCGCAAGAACATAGATATATGTGCCAATTGTAGCGAAGGCCTTACCGTTTGGGAAGATTAGTTTTGGCCCCAACCCTGAAGGGGCAAAATAGAATTCCCTTTTCCGTTAATTTAGCCGCCATCTAAAAAGAGATAGTATTATGAGTTTAAGTGCAGATATTAAGAAGATAGAAAGAAGTTTTGTTCCGCAGGATTTTACCGTTACCACTTGGGAAAACCTGGAGCCTTTTTTTAAGGCGTTGCTGGAAAGAGAAATAAACAGCAGTGAAGATTTGGAACAATGGTTGAAGGATACGAGCGAAATGGAGGCTGTTATCAGTGAGGATGCCTGTTGGCGTCAGATAAAAATGACCTGCGACACTACCGATAAAGGCCTTGAGGAATCGTTTACTTTCTTTTGTATGGAGATTCAGCCGAAGCTTCAACCGTATGCTGATGCATTGAACAAGAAACTGATTGCATCGCCGTTTACGCAGGAGTTGGATCAGGATAAATTCTACACTTATCTGCGTAGCGTAAAGAAAAGTATTGAATTATTTAGGGAAGAAAATATTCCGTTGCAAGCCGAACTAAGTGTGATGCAGCAACAATATGGTGCTATTGCCGGCAAGATGACAGTGGAAGTGAACGGACAGGAATACACACTTCAACAAGCAGCTAAGTTTTTGGAAAGTGAGGACAGAGACTTACGTGAAACCGTTTACAGGAAAATACAAGACCGCCGTTTGCAGGATAAAGATGCCATGCATGATTTGTACAGTGCATTAATAGCAAAACGTCATCAAGTGGCATTGAATGCTGGCTTTGCCAACTATCGTGATTATAAGTTTGTGGAGTTGGGCAGGTTCGATTATACCAAAGAAGATTGCTATCAATTTCATGAAGCGGTTAAGCTGCATGTGCTTCCTTTGATTGATAAGATTTATGAAAAGAAAAGGAAAAAGCTAGGATTGGATTCCTTGCGACCATGGGATACTGAAGCAGAACCTGCGGGCATCAAACCATTAAAACCTTTTACTACAGGCAAGGATTTGTTACAGAAATCGGAAGCTTGCTTCGAAAAACTAAACCCTTTCTTCGCTGATTGTTTGCGCAAGATGGATGAGTTGAAACACTTCGATTTGGAAAGCAGGATAGGTAAGGCGCCAGGTGGTTATAACTGTCCGCTAGCAGAAAGTGGTGCGCCATTTATCTTTATGAATGCCGCCGGACAAATGAGCGATGTAACCACAATGGTGCATGAAGGTGGTCATGCGATACATTCTTTCCTGTCGCATGATTTGGAGTTGAGTGCCTTTAAGGAATATCCAATGGAGATTGCGGAAGTGGCAAGTATGGCCATGGAATTGTTTAGCATGAACCATTGGGAAAGTTTTTTCGACAATGAAGAAGACCTTACAAGAGCAAAGGAACATCAACTGGAACGTACCATCACCATCTTCCCTTGGATAGCGATTATTGATAAATTCCAGCATTGGGTATATGAAAATCCTGCCCATACCAATGAAGAGCGGTCGGTTAGTTGGGCTGCCATCTTGAAGGAGTTTTCTACCAAAGCCATTGATTTTACTGGTTTGGATATGTATAGGGATATTGCCTGGCAGCGTCAGTTGCATCTGTTCGAAGTGCCTTTTTATTATATAGAATATGGCATTGCGCAGCTTGGGGCAATCGGTTTGTGGATGCAATACAAAAAGAATCCGCAGCAGGCATTACATAATTATGTAAGCGCATTGAGTTTGGGTGGAACGAAGACATTGCCTGTTTTATATGAGACTGCAGGTTTAAAATTTGATTTATCGCCTGATTATATAAAGACACTGATGGAGTTCACAAACGAAGAAATGGAGAAATTATAAATTGAGCCACAAAGACGCTAAGGCTCTAAGAAGCACAAAGAAGAAAAGAAAAATGTATGCCTTAGTGTCTTTGTGGCAAAAAACAATTATTATGGAAAAGAAAGCAAGCGAAAGTTTTATCATCATGAATGAAATGGTGATGCCCAACGACACCAATCACTTCGGCAACTTGGTTGGTGGGCGGTTGATGTATTGGATGGATATTGCCGCAGCCATGTCTGCCATGAAACACTCCAACCTGCCTTGCATGACGGCTTCCGTAGATAACCTTAGTTTCAAGACACCCATTAAACTGGGCAACATTGTACATATAGAAGCCAAGGTTTCGCGCAGCTTCAACACTTCCATGGAAATTCATGTGCGTGCCTGGGGCGAAGATCCGCTTAGTAAATATGTGTATGCAAGCAACGAGGCCTACTTCACTTTTGTGGCTTTAGACCAAAACAATAACCACAAACCCATTCCTTCGCCATTACTAATTCCAGAAACGGAGGAAGAAATAAAACTGTATGAAGGTGCATTGCGCAGAAGGCAGCTCAGGCTTGTATTGGCAGGGAAAATGAAAGCCGACGACGCACTTGAGTTGAAGGCTTTTTTTAGTAATAATGATTAGGACTTATACACTCAATTTTATCTTTTTCTTTAACACATAATTACATAGGAATATAGAAACCAATAAAAGTAGAAACGCCCTTGAAGAATTATCTTCATGGGCGTTTTTCATATCTAACCACTAATAACTAACCTAGTCCACCTTCACTTCCCAGTTGCCGGCATAGTCGGTTTCGTTTTTCACATATAAAAACAGCATGTCGGCTGCGCCAAATTCCGCAAAAGTCATTACCGTATCATGATGCGGCTGCACCACTATTGGCGTTCCAACCATAGCACCGTTTAATACGTGCGTTGCAAAGAAAGTGACCGGAAAATCGGCTTTATTCTTCAAGGTAAAAACAGACGTGGCAATAATGCCCGCATCCACGCAAAGCGCGTTTGCATTAGCGTTTACAACACCTGTTTTCACTACGCTTGGGTGCGTGTTTACGCCAAACAACAGGTTAAAATCGTAGTAGCTACGACAAGTCGCCTGATTGGGCCAAAACTGCAAACCCACGGCATACATCGCTTTCATGGTGGCAGTTTCCACTGGTTCCCTATTGTTTATCACGGTGCTTGTGATGGTTTTTACCACAGACTTTTTCGTGTTCTGCGCACCGATGGCAGCAGTGATACCTGTTTCCAACGTAGTAAAAATGAGCGCAAAC
>JANYEU010000436.1 GCA_025362915.1 Chitinophagaceae bacterium
ATTCATTGCCCTACCTTCTTCGGTTTCGTTGCTGGCAATGGGTTTCGTGGCACCGAAACCTTTATATTGTAATCTGTTAGCAGTAATTCCTTTGTCCACAAAATAATTGGTTATCGCCTTTGCACGGTTGGTAGAGAGTAATAAATTGTCTGCATTGCTACCAATATTATCCGTATATCCATTGATGGCAATGTGCAGTGAAGGATTTTCTGTCAGTATCTGCACCACTTTATCCAGCTCTATCTTGCTCGATTCTTTTAGTTTGAAATCTTTGTTTTCAAACAGAATATTCTTCAACACCATTGCCGCATTCACTTCAATGGGTTGCAGATAAATGTTTTGGTGGTAGGTGCTATCGGGAATCTTATTAGTTAAACTATAAACCTTACTATAAAATAAATAACCTTTTCGGTTCACATTAAAGGTGAAATCCCTTCCAGTTGGCAGGGTAATAAAGTAGTAGCCCGTTTCGTCAGTTTGCACCAGCATCAATGGTTTTCCGGTGCTATTATCTATCAATTCCACATTGCAAGGCAGCCCTTTCTTCGTCTTTTCATCATACACAAATCCTTTTACAAACACCGTTTTATTAGGACGAATATCATCGCGCAGCTCAAAATGATATAAGTCCAAGCCGCCCCTACTATCACTTCCGTTACTGGCATAATAGGCATCCTCGCCGTTTGGTGCCACCGTCATGCTGCCTTCATTTTCTATGGTATTGATGGGATAACCTAAGTTTTCGGGCGATGCCCAATTGCCCGCGCTATCTTTTCGTGCCATAAACAAATCGGTGCCACCATAACCCGGCAGTCCGCTCGATGTAAAATAAAATGTCTGGTTATCGGCATGAATAAATGGTGCTTGCTCATCGCCCTTGGTGTTTATGGCTGGCCCCATGTTTATGGCTAGCCCCCATTTGCCCCGCACATCGCGGTAACTTACATATAAATCCGTACCGCCAAAACCACCCGGCCGCCTGCTGCTAAAGTACAAGGCACGTTTATCCGGACTAAGGCATGGCGTACTTTCCCAAAATTCGCTGTTGATGTTTTGCCCCATATTTTCCGGCTCGCTCCATCCGCTAGAGGTATAATAGCTGATAAACAAATCATAATCGCCGTAGGTTTTCCCTGCAATATTCCCAGCAAAAATCATCCATTCGCCATCCATCGACACGGTTAATGCCCCTTTAAACCTTTCCATATTCAAATCGCCAGGCACTTTTTCTGTCTTGGCAAAATGGAGTGCATCAATCATCCTACTCCTATAAAAATACTCGCCACCATCCCTGCTTATTCTCGAAAACACCAACAAACTATCATCCACACTCAACGTGGGCAAGTATTCTGAAAAGGGAGAATTGATGCTATCACCGAGATTTATTGGGTTGAAATAATAAGTTGGATGAGGATGTTTTGCTTTATAATCCACTGCAAACTGATAACATTTCTTGCGGAAAACACCACTTTTAAAACTTATTTCATCGAGGTTTGGGGTAGATAAAAAGGTATTAACGGCAGCCAAGGCACTATCAAACCTGCCCATACCCGCCAGATTTATGGAGTAAGGAAGATGGTATGGCAGGAAATAAACACTGTCTTTAGATTTGGCTATCTCGTAGTTGCGGACAGACGCTCCATAATTCTTCAACTCGCCCTGAACACCCCCCAACGAGAGGTAGGCATCTACATAATTGGGGTCTTTTGCTATGGCATCTTCCAGATAAGGGATGGCAAACCGGTGTGCATCCACCGACAAATACTGCATTGCCTTGCTGTAGGCGGCAATGGCTTTGGGTTTGATCTTGGCGGGATTATAGGTTTGCGCCTTTCCCAAAAGAGCTATTATTATCAATAAAAAAGAAAGGCCATAGCGCATCGTATTGTATAATTTGGAATGAGAAAGCAATGATTTTGCCAACTTTTTAATAGTCGGCAAGTCATATTTATACTACCTATTCACTGACAAATATGGCAAACCCAATAAGGTTAAGCCGAAAACCACCATTCCCTCGCTTGATTCCAGCATTCCCTTGCTTGGTTTCAGCATTCCCTTGCTTGGTTTCAGCATTCCCTTGCTTGGTTCTAGCATTCCCTTGCTTGGTTCTAGCATTTCCTTGCTTGGTTCTAGCATTTCCTTGCTTGGTTCTAGCATTTCCTTGCTTGGTTCCAGCATTCCCTTGCTTGGTTCCAGCATTCCCTTGCTTGGTTCTAGCATTTCCTCGCTTGGTTCTAGCGTTCCCTTGCTTGAATAAAAGCTTCACTCAAGCAAGAAAACACTCCATTTACACTTGTTTCTACTTATAAACGCTATTTTAAAAGTAGAAACTTTCAACTCTCGACTTTAAACTTACGACTACTAAATCACCACATTTATCATCCTTCCTTTTACGAAGATGATTTTTTTAGGGGCTTTGCCCTCCAACCATTTCTTAACCGTTTCATTGGTGGTAACGATGACTTCTATTTCTGCCTGCTCAACGTCCAATGCGATGTTGATGTTGGCACGTACTTTTCCATTAATGCTCACAGGATATTCCTTACTACTTTCCACCACATATTTAGCTTCGAAGGTAGGGAAGGCAGCATCTATGATTAATGTTTCATTACCCAGTATATGCCATAATTCCTCGGCAATATGTGGGGCATAAGGCGTTAGTAAAATCAATATTGGTTCGAGGATGGCGCGCTTGTGACATTTATTATCCGCCAAATCATTCACGCAAACCATGAAGGCACTCACAGCCGTGTTGAAGCTAAAGCGTTCTGTATCGTCCTCAAT
>JANYEU010000439.1 GCA_025362915.1 Chitinophagaceae bacterium
AAAGAAATTGAAATAAACGACACCTGGTTTCCCCACGCCTTTATAGGTTCAATGGCGCAGGTGATGTGCTTTGCAGAAGGCTCTTCGGTTAAATTAGAAAATGCTGTTGAAGATGTTCTCTGGACAATGCGTTGTGTGGAAGCTGCTTATGAGATAAAGCAGCCATCGCAGTATTTGCAATTACTGTAGGGCATCTCTAAAAACCTTCCGATTCCTCTCTTTTGGAGAGGAATTAAAGGTGAGGTCAAAAGAAAAAAGGATAGTTTTTAGAGGTTTCCTTAAAATAGGCAGTTGAGAAGATAAAACTTCCCAACTGCCTATTTCTTGACTATTGACTATCGACTTACGACTTTTCACTCCCTACTTTTGATTTTAGACTTCTACTTACTATTACTTTTGCTTCGATGGCTAAGGATAAGGCAACAAAAAAGGTTTTCGATTTTCAATTATTAAGGCGTTTGTTCCATTACGTCCGCCCATACAGATTATTTTTTTACAGTAGTTTGGCATTGGCAATATTGATGGCGTTTATTGCGCCGGTGCGCCCCTATCTTATTCAGCTTACGGTAAACAAAGCCATCATGCCTACGTTGGCAGTACCTATTTGGCTGCAAAAAATATTATTCCTACAAGGCGGCAGCAGTGTTTTTCAGTTTATTACCAACATCACCATCTTTCAGATTATCTTTTTATTGATTGAATCTATCATACGGTTTGCCTTTTCTTTCATCACTTCTTGGCTTGGGCAAAATGTGGTGAAAGACCTTCGGGTGGCAGTTTATGAGAAGATAATGAGCCTGAATCTTAGTCAGTTCGACAAAACCCCTATAGGTACACTTACCACCCGTACCATCAACGACATAGAAAGCATCAACGATATTTTTAGTGATGGATTGATACCTATTGTGGCCGATATGCTTACCATCATCATCACCCTCATCACGATGATTTACATGAATTGGAAGGTGGCATTGGTGAGCCTTTTGCCCTTCCCGATATTGATAGTGGCTACCTATTATTTTAAGGAGAGCGTAAATGCCAGTTTTATAAAGGTGCGTAATGCGGTTGCTGCGCTGAATGCCTTTGTGCAGGAACACATTACCGGGATGCACATTGTGCAGGCTTTTGCAGCCGAGGATAGAGAGTTTGAAAAGTTCAACAACATCAACATAGAGCATCGCGATGCTAATATAAAAGCCATTTTTGCCTATAGTGTATTCTTTCCAGTGGTGGAACTGGTGCTGGCACTCAGCACGGGATTGTTGGTATGGTGGGTGGCAGATAACAGATTGGATGCTGGCTTGCTGGTGGCTTTTATCTTATACCTAAACCAGATATTCCGTCCGCTGCGCGTGATTGCAGACAAGTTCAATGTATTGCAGATGGGTATGATTGCCGCAGAAAGGGTTTTTAAAGTGATGGATAATGAGGATGTTCTTCCGCCTTACGTTGACCGTTTACCGTTAACCGAAGGACAGAACGCCGATAGCGGTCAACGGTTGACGGTCAACGATAATAAGATTAAAGGTACCATCGATTTTCAAAACGTTTGGTTTGCTTATATAGTAGAACAATTTGTGCTAAGGAACATTTCCTTTTCTGTAAATGCTGGCGAAACAGTGGCGTTGGTGGGGCATACGGGTAGTGGAAAAACATCTATCATTAGTTTGTTGAATAGGTTATACCACATACAACAGGGAGAAATAAAGGTGGATGGAATAAACATAGAGGCGTATCCTATTGGCAAACTGCGCAGTAGCATTGGGGTGGTGTTGCAGGATGTATTCCTGTTTTCTGGCTCTGTGATGGATAATATTACGCTGCGCAATCCACTCGTTTCTAGAGAAAGTGTGATAGAAGCTGCCAAGATGATTGGGATGCACGATTTTATTATGCAGCTACCCGATGGGTACGATTATAATGTGATGGAACGGGGTAGCACCCTAAGCCTTGGTCAACGCCAACTAATTTCTTTTGTAAGGGCATTGTTATACAATCCATCTATATTGATCATGGATGAAGCCACATCGTCCATAGATACCGAAAGCGAAATGCTGATACAGCGGGCAATAGACACTTTGATTACTGGACGTACCTCTATAGTAATAGCGCACAGACTTTCCACCATCCGCAAGGCAAATAAGATTATTGTTCTGGATAAGGGAGAAATAAAAGAGATTGGCAACCACGAACAACTACTGGCACTGGGCGGTTTTTATAGCAAATTATACGAAATGCAGTTCGACAAAGCCAAGGGAGTGCTTAGTGGACAGCCATAACGAAAAAGTTGTTTGCAACTGTCTACCGTTAACTGCCAACTGTTTACTTATGTGTGTAAACTGTTTATACTTTTTAGGTCTTTTTGATTTTACTCCTTCTTTATTTATCTTTATCCCCTTATCTTCGCCGAAATTTTAGCAGGAGATGATATTGAAAACTAACTTTAAATCTTTATTGGTAGCGGCTTTCAGCCTTTTTATAGTAACTTTTTCAAATACATGTTTCGCACAAGAAAATAACCAAAACACCACAACTGAAGCTAAAAAGGCTGAAGAAAAGTCTGGAGATTTTAAACCGGGTGATGTAATCATGGAGCATATCATGGATAACCATGATTTCCACTTTGCAGAAATTGGTGGAAAGCATATTGCTGCCCCTCTTCCTGTTATTATTTATTCCCCCCAACGTGGTTTTACGGCGTTTTCTTCTGCCAACTTTAATCATGGTGAAACAGCTTATCAAGGCTATAAACTAACCGAAAAAGATGTTATAGTAGCTGTAAAAGAAGATGGTTCACTAGACGAATCTGTAAAGGCTTACGATTTTTCCATGACAAGAAACGTAGTGCAAATGCTTTTGGCATTGGCAATATTGGTTATCTTGGTTGTAGGCGTTGCCAATAAATATAAAAGGAATGGTGCTAACGTTGCCCCTTCTGGCTTTCAGAATGCGTTGGAACCGGTTATCACTTTCATCCGTGATGAAGTTGGTGTAAGCAACCTTGGTCGCAAGCATGAAAACTACATGCCTTACCTATTAACTGTATTCTTCTTTATATTGATATGTAACCTTTTTGGATTGGTTCCAGGTTCTGCAAACGTTACAGGTAATATCGCTTTCACTGTGGTATTGGGTGTTATTAGCTTTTTTGCTATCCTACTAAGTACCGACAGGCATTTTTGGGCACACATCTTCAATCCTCCAGTACCTGGTTTTGTAAAACCAATCTTGATAATGGTTGAGTTCTTGGGGATATTCACTAAGCCTTTCGCTTTGATCATACGTCTTTTTGCAAACATGGTGGCTGGTCACATGATTATTACCTGTTTGGTGATGATGATATTCATCTTCTCTAAATTGAGTCTGGGTGCTGGATTGGGTTTTGCACCTATCTCACTTGGGTTCACCATCTTTATTTATTTCATCGAAATTTTGGTAGCATTCATACAGGCATTCATCTTTACCAACCTTACAGCTGTGTTCATTGGGCAGGCTTTTGAAGGTGGTGAGTTGGAAGAACTTCATGGCGGCGGACATCATTAATAACTCTTTTTTTAATCACAAAAACTACAAAGAATGTCTTTATTGAACGTTTTGTTAGATGGTAGCATTTCAAACGCTGGTGCTGCTATAGGTGCAGGTTTAGCTGCTATTGGAGCCGGTATCGGTATCGGTCAAATTGGTAAAGGAGCAGTAGAAAGTATTGCCCGTCAACCAGAAGCTGCTAACGACATCCGTAGCAACATGATCTTAACTGCAGCCTTCGTTGAGGGTGTGGCTTTGTTCGCAGTTATCGCATCAGTTTTGGCTATCTTCATCAAGTAATTTCTTCTTCGGAAGCGTACTTCTTTAACTGCATCCAAGCACAGGGCAACAGATGCAGTTATTCTTTAACATCAAGTAACTAATTATATTATGGAATTATTAACTCCCGGCCTCGGTCTTATATTTTGGACATTCCTTGCTTTCATCATCGTATTTCTAATTTTAAAGAAGTTCGCTTGGATTCCTATCCTTGCTGCATTGAAAGAAAGGGAAACAGGTATTGCTGATGCAATTTCTTCTGCTGAAAAGGTGAAGCTTGAAATGGCTTCATTAAAAAATGAAAATGAAGCGTTGATGAACAAGGCCCGTGAAGAAAGAGGCATCATGATTAAGGAAGCTAAAGTAGCATCTGACAAGATGATTGCTGAAGCTAAAGACAAGGCCAAGGCTGAGTACGACAGAATTATTGCTGATGCACAACAAGCCATCAACCAACAAAAGAATGCTGCCTTGACTGATGTTAAGAATCAGGTTGGTGCATTGGTGATAGAAGTGAGCGAAAAGATCTTGAGAAGGGAACTTGCCAATAAATCTGAGCAAGAAAGCTATATCAAGCAATTAGCAGAAACAGTAAAACTTAATTAAGTTATGCGTTATAAGTTATAAGTTATAAGTTAGTCTTATAGTTCATAACTCATAATTCATAATTCATAACTAATTGAATTATGTCCAACACAC
>JANYEU010000441.1 GCA_025362915.1 Chitinophagaceae bacterium
CACAAAAGTTTCCTGCACCAAACTTCTCCGCCACCACCAAGTTTACTTTTACACCAAGAACCGATGACGAAGAAACAGGACTGATCATTACCGGTATAGACTATTCTTATTTGTCTGTAAAGAAGACAGCGAAGGGGCTAGTTGTATCGCAAACTAAATGTATAGATGCTGAACATGGCAAAGCAGAACAAAAGCTACAAAGTGTATCCGTTAATAGCTCAACCCTCTACTTTAAGGTTACGATAACGAACATTGATCCATCGGATAAGCAACGACATAATGCAGAGAATGGCGGTTATGGCAATGCCTTATGCAATTTTAGTTATAGCGAAGATGGCATTACCTATCAACCGATAGGAGAACCCTTTGAAGCGAAGAAAGGGAAATGGGTTGGTTCTAAAGTGGGCATATTCGCCATCAGGCATGGTAAAACCTACGAAACAGGCTATGCAGATTATGATTGGTTTAGGATAGACAAATAGTGGTTAGTTATTAGTGGTTAGTGGTTAGAATAAAATCTCTATGGTCTAACCACTAATAACTAACAACTAATGCGACCTCTCTATCACTTACATTCAACTGATACCTCCCTCCTACTTTTAGTGCATAGTTATTTGTTTGATGCCCCACGGGGAAGTCAAAACATACTGGATAAGTATATGTAGAAAGATGGTGACTGATAATTGAATATACATTACTACCAAAACTGCCAAAAGGGATAACCGTATCTTTCATATCAGTGAATCCACCAATAATTAATCCTGCAAGGTTGTCTAATAGTCCACTTCTTTTTAGTTGTATAAATAGGCGGTCTATGTTATAGAGATATTCTCCCACATCTTCCAAGAAAAGAATCTTGCCTTCTGTATTTTTATAGGCTGATTGTGTACCAATCAAGTGTGCAACTATGCTTAGGTTCCCGCCAATCAGTTCACCCTCTACCTCTCCATTCTTATTTAATGGATGAGGCGCACAGGTATAACTAACCTTATCACCAACAATTGCCTTATACAATGAGCTTACATATTCATTCTCAAACCCACCATCATTAAAAGCGGCAGCCATGGGAGAATGCAAAGTAGCAATGCCGAACAACTGATTTATATGTCCATGAAGTAGGGTAATATCGCTAAACCCAATGATCCATTTAGGGTTCCGTACAAATGCGTCGAAGTTTATCAAATCTATAATCCTGCTTAGCCCATACCCTCCCCTACCACAAAGGATTGCCTTTATTTCTACATCGTCCAGCATGGATTGTAAATCAGCGAGCCTTTCTTCATCTGTGCCGGAAAAATAATTGTATTGGTTGCCTAGGGTCTTGCCAACCTTCACCTTAAACCCCCATTGCTGTAATGTGGCAATGCAGGTTTCTGCCTTTTCGTAAGGCATATATCCCGAAGGGCAAACTATACCAATGGTGTCGCCTTGTTGTAGGTATGGGGGAATCCTCGTCATGCTCATTTTATGTATTATAAAAATGCCCTTAATCTTTTTACAATTAAGGGCATTGAAAACTATTTACTTAACATTAAATTCAAACCCTATTCACACTATAACTCTTAGTGCTCCTTTTTGTCTTTGAGTCTTTGTGGCAATTTTTATTATACATTCCTACTGATGATGGCAAATAGTTCATTCGGGTTAAATGGCTTGGTGATAAATCCATTCATCCCCACTTCTGTAGCCTTTTCCTGTATGTCAATAGACAGCGATGCGGTAAGCGCAATAATAGGAATCGTGGTATTAAACTTCCTTATTTCCTCCGTGGCAGTATAGCCATCCATCACCGGCATCTGAATATCCATCAGCACCAGATCGTATGTATTGTTCTTTACTTTTTCAACCGCTACCAATCCGTTCTCTGCCTTATCCACCTTCGCATTCCAATTATTCAACATCATCTCTGCTACAAATATGTTGAACTCCACATCTTCCACCAACAGTATGGTTATGCCATTCAAATCTGACTTGGTGGCTACTGTTTCAGACAATGTCCTTATTTTGGCATGGCTATGTTTAAACTTCAGGTAAAAGAAAAACTTTGAGCCTTTGCCTACCGTACTGCTTACGTGTATCTCGCTATCTTGCAATAACAACAAACGCTTGATGATGGTAAGTCCCAAACCAGACCCACCATATTCGCGTGTAATGTTATTGTTTGCCTGTGTAAACCTTTCGAATATTAGCTTCTGTTTTTCTTCGGGGATACCGATACCCGTATCTCCCACTTCAAAGTATAGTTCTACGTATTCATCCGTTTTCTTCTCCAAGCTTGCCGTAATGGTAATTGTACCATTCTTGGTAAACTTAACGGCATTGGATATAAGGTTATTCAGAATCTGTCCAAGCCTAAGGTCATCACCCTTCACAAAGTCGGGTATTTCATCATCCATCATCACCTTTAGGTTATTGCCCTTTTCCTCTGCCCTCACCCGGTTAGCCAAACGTATGTTTTTCAGGAATGTCTTTATCTCTATATCCCGCTCGGCAAAGTGAATCTTCCCTTCTTCCATCTTGCTAAAATCAAGCACATCATTGATGAGGCTTAGCAGGTTTTCGGATGAAATCTCCATTATCCTAAGTAAATCTTTCTTCGTTTCGTCCAACCCTTCCTGAAACTTGAATAAGGAGATGGTACCTATTATAGCGTTTAGCGGTGTACGTATCTCGTGGCTCATCACACTCAAAAACTCACTCTTTGCCAAGGCCGCCTTCTCGGCAACATCTTTCGCACTTATCAAATCAGCCTCTAATGCCTTGGATTTTATAATTAAGTCAGAAAGAAAATTTATGATGGCAATGATGTCATCGCTATTTTCCTTAAAGGCAGTTGCCCTATGTGGAGAGATGTGTATGATGGCATCCTTTAGTTTCTCAATAGACTTTCTGGTTATTTCACCCTGCGCTTTCAAGTCTTCCGTTACATGCAAATATTCCTTCTCGCTGATGGTGAAGGCATGTTCGGTAATCTTTTTATCCCGTTCAAAAGTATTATAATGACTACTTACAGCATTTAAAAAACTATTCAGGTTTTCATCGGCATGATTGTATCCATCAGGAAAATGTTTCGCTAAAAGACTGTCAATTAATTTATGAAATGCCATAATAGAATTGTGATTAAATGATTGGAATGAAAGAAATGATTCACCATGCTGATATTTTTTCAACACATAGTAAAATAGGAAGATAGAAAACATAGATGAAGTCTACTTACTATGTTTCCTATGGCTCTATGTTACCATGTGTTGAGCTTTTCTCTTCTTCATGTTTATTTCTTTCCAACTACCTATACCGCTTCAGTAAAGGTGGTGATGGTCATTGTTTGGTTGTGCAACTCGCATTTTGTATTTGGGTTGAATGGGGATATTTCGCCGTAAGAGTAAAATCCGGCGATGGTGGTATCCTCGCCAAATATCTTTCGGGCTGCCTCCACTTCTTCCACGGTACGCTCTTGCAATACCAGTTTCCTTCCTACGCAACTGATCAGGATGGCCAAATCGGGCGATTTCTTTTCGTGCATGGACTCATTAGCTGCATCGGTGGAGGCGTTGATCAGCTTTTCGAAGTTAGCCTTCATCAACCGCACCTTGCTTCCTACAGGTAGGTTGCCCGCAAACGTCATCGATTTTTTAGTTTCGTTGATAGATAATATGGTACGTACCAAGTTGGAATTATCATTACCTATCTTGATGGACAATGGGAACAACAACGCCGATCCTGGCAACTCGTCCACATACGGCCCCAAGTATTCCTTATATAAATCTAGCGCACTTTCATTGTCCAGCTCATACAGTACATTCTTGTCGCTTTTGGTTACCACGCGCTCCCTGCCAAACTCATCCCATCCACCAAAAGAACTATGCCCTATGCTTATTGCCGAGCCATAAAAACCAATGGCCACAATCTTTCCTACCGTAGCCACTTCATCCAGTCCTACAAATGTTTGTTTAAAACGTGCCGCATCACCAGCCAATCCACCAGTTACAGATACATGTTCCGGCTTGTCTTCATTCAGTCCGCTCACCAGTTCGCTACCGTTTATCAAACCACCATCCGATATCACCATTACCGCCGTCAAATCATCTGCCAGTAATTGGTTCATCAAATATTTACCAACTTCAAAGCTGTTCTCATGTTCTGTAAAGTTGGTTTCCACTGCCTTGATGGCCGTTTTTTCAAACTCTATTGCCGTTACAACAACGGTATTGTCAAACAGTCTACTACCCAATATTTCGCCAGAGGTAGAGGCAGAAACTATATGGGCGTTTGCAAACTTCGCCTTCAGGTGGTCGAACACTGCAACATCGCCTACCAATGCTGTATCGCCGAAAGCAAAAACCAATTGAGGAGCCATTTCCAAGGCGTGGGAAGGATTAATCCAAGCACCATTTATAAAGTGCATTTGAGATGTTTTCATAAAGCTTATTTAATTATGTAGTTATCATTTGGTGGAACTAAGAAGTTTTAACTGAATGGAAAAATAATTCTGTTTTGTTTGTTTTATTGGCGATAAACCTGTTATAAGATGTACTCATCACTTCGATTGGGGGTTGCTGTCATTTCGACGATAGGAGAAATCTAATCATTTTGTCAGCGTCTATTTCCCTTTTTCGGTTAGATTTCTCGTTACCTCGAAATGACGGCACTTTACAAAAAAGCCCTCAATTAAATTTAATCAAGGGCTTTTCTTTATCTTATTTTCTACTATCAACTCTTTACTTTCAACTTATTTTAATTCAAACAACCTATTTTCAGTGGTGCACTCGGAGCACTCACATAGCCACCGGCCACTAATAGATAATAAGCAAAATAGTCTGTTTTGGGCAGCAAGCCCGTAACCTTTTTATTACGCTTTCCATTTAGGTTTAACATGTGTGGAGGCATGTTAACGCCATCTGGAAACGTTAACTGACCATCAATATTCCAAGAAACACCATCGGGCAGCAAACCCTTCACGATGATTGTTATATATTTTGCACCCTTACCAAAAAAAGCACAACTTGTATTTGCAGTACCATTTGCACCTGGTTCATACGATAATTCCCCAGCCAATTCTCCTGCCTGTATGCGGGCAGCAGTAGTATTTATACCATTTGAGTAAGGAAGCTTACTCAATTTCAGAATATCCTCATCACCATTTGCAATATCATTTACATAGGAAATAAATAAATATAAACATTCAAGAAGGTTTGTGTGGGCTGTTTCGTAAGGTTTTTTGGCAGCAAGTCCGCCTTGTTTATAGGCACCCCGTTTATCATTGAAAGCCGTAATAATGATTCCCATTGCGGCTTCGGTAATGGGTTTTACGCCTGTAAACGTTGATAAGTTTAATTCGAACATTGATTGGGAAACATCGTGTGCCAAACCGCCCAATTCGTCTATTGGCGTACTATCAATACTTTCTTTGCTAATCTTGAAGACTGCCATAATTAAAATTTTTATGCATGATAAAATTTAATTGGCCATACGACTATTCGGTCAACTTTTACAAAGAGACGCTATAACTGGTAAGTTCAATAAATAAAGTGTTAAAGCTTTCACAAAGCTTGTTTTATATTCATAATTGCACATAATAAGATAAATTTTGATTAATACAGCATTATTTACGCCTTTTTATCAGAAAAAGGCCACAGGTGAAGCGATAAAAGCGACAGGTGAAGCGATTTCCGCAGCTTTATTCGCTTCACCTGTCGCTTTTTTGAGATTTCCGCAGCTTTATTCGCTTCACCTGTTGCTTTTTTAAAATTTCCGCAGCTTTATTCGCTTCACCTGTTGCTTTTTTAAGATTTCCGCAGCTTTATTCGCTTCACTTGTTGCTTTTTTTGCATCACTACGCGCATTAAAAAGAAGAAATGGTGTTTTTAAGGGTTTCTTTTTATCTTTGAAAGATAGAAAGAAAGCGTAAGAAAGGAGATTGAAATAAAAGGATAAGGGTGGTATGGAGGCTTCCAGTTACAAACTGAGTCGACTGATACACACAAGTGATGCTTGGCAACACTTGTGCGAGTGGAAAGCTCAATTTAAATAGAGTGAGTAGTTTCTCTATTAGATATGTACA
>JANYEU010000443.1 GCA_025362915.1 Chitinophagaceae bacterium
CTGCCTACATCCCTACAAACGTTATCTCCATCACTGATGGTCAGATATTCTTGGAAGGTAACTTGTTCAACGCAGGTATCCGTCCAGCTATCAATGTAGGTATCTCTGTAAGCCGTGTGGGTGGTAATGCACAGATTAAGTCAATGAAGAAAGTGGCTGGTACACTTAAACTTGACCAGGCACTATACCGAGAACTAGAAGCGTTTTCTAAGTTTGGTGGGGACCTTGATCCTGCTACCAAGAATGTAATTGACAAGGGTGCAAGAAACGTGGAAATATTAAAGCAAGCGCAATACACGCCATTCAGCGTAGAAAAGCAAGTGGCCATCATCTACTTGGGTACACAAGGTTTGTTGAAGGAAGTATCTGTAAAGAAAGTAAAAGAGTTTGAAGAACACTTCCTTACAGAAATGTCAAACAAATTACCTGATGTATTGGCTGAATTTAAGAAAGGGCAATTGAATGATGCAAGCATCACTAAAATGGTTGACTTGGCTAAGGGATTGATTCCTGGTTATAAATAATAGTTATTACACATCTTAATAGAAAAAGGCTAACCGATTGGTTAGCCTTTATTGTTGCCTTTGAGTCATAGAAATATTAATAAGTCTTCAAATTATCAGCTTCTATTTCTACTACGTCTCCTTTCTGTTTTAAGATTGCAACTCCATTTTCTTTTGCCATTTCTTCCAGTTCAGGGTAAAATGAAAAGCTAGCAAGCCCCAAGTAAATCTTATAATCTTTAAAATCAGGGAACAACTCCCTAAAGTTATGAACCTTTCTATCAATCAATCTCCTCAAATCATTTTCATGAGCTTTATATTTACATTCAATAAGACCAATACTATCGCCATTGTATAGCACAATATCAAATTCGTCTTCCATCCGTTTTGTTCTGGTATGTATATTTTTCCTTATTGTGTCAAACTTTATCCCCCCAAGCACTGGATTGTCAAGCATAGAATTATAGAAATAGTCCTCGGTACTTTCTCCAAGGTTGTTTGACATATTTCCAAAGTTGAACCCCATTCGTGTTAGTTTAGCTTCATTTCTCTCGGCTATTCTTTCATTCTCTTCCATTTTAGCAGCTAATCTATCATGAGAAACTGCCAACCCCGCCACCAATTCCTTTAATTCGTTGTCTGTCATATCCTCACTATTTCTACAAAGATACCTTTTATAAAATAGAAAAGAGATGCCAAGAAAAGGTAGCGATAGCCGATAGATAATTATTTCCCTCCTGTTATTAAAAATTCAAATCCCTCGGTTCGCCACTTAGTTCCCTTCCTAAAAGAATTTCTTCTTTATGAGCATCAGCCATCTTTCTATAAATTGCCAATGATTCTTCCTCAGTAACATTTTTTATCCCTGTGGCATTGCGAAACAAATAATCATGGTAAAAGAAAGCCAAGTTACGTATTATTTTAGTGTTTTTCCATTGTTGGGAAGTAGCAATCAGGGCATCTTTCCAATCGGTAATATTTTCTGCTATAGGAAAAGATTCGTTACAATCTTCTAAATCATGGTAAGCTTCCTTAACCCATTCCATACTATCTATTTCGGGGTTATCATAAAATTGTTGATATACCTTATATGCCTTTAAAACTTCCTCAGGGTCTTCTTCCACTTGGTTAATAAAGTCTTCAATTTTCTCTCTTCCAATGACAAATAAAGTTGGGCGCCTATCTTGAGGGGATACTTTCAGTTTCTCCACTGCAATCCGCCGTTGTTCTTCATGAGCAATCCTTGTGTATTGCCATTCCTTTTCTTGGCGCACATCTAGCAGCAACAAATAATGCCCATCGCCCCTATGTTCATTTACAAATATGTACCAAGGTGGCATCAAACTGTCTTCATCCTCCTTTTCATCATTTTCGTCTTCATCCTCATCTTTTTGTTTTTTCACTAATTTAGCCACCGTAGCAATAGAGGAATTGTACGAGTTGTAATCTTGCCAGTGCCCCATGAATGTCAAGTCTTCGCCTAGATATTGTTGTAGAAATTCAGTATAAAGCGCCACATCCTCTTCGGTGATAGGGTCAATAAAAGGACAATTAAGAATGTTTTTTTCCCAATAATAAAAATCAGAAGTTGTTTCAATGGCAGGATGTTTAAAAGTTTCTGCACGCCATTGGCACTGCTTATCAAACAATTTCTTTTGTTGGATATTACCCAGACACGTTTGTGCATTCAATAAATCTTTCGAACTATTATAGTCTAAACACCACTCTGTCTGATCCCTATCAACCAACCATCTCGCTTTTTGCCATGCATAAAACTGAACAGCGTGTTCGGTATTTTGATACTGGCTCAAATAATCTTTTAGTGAGTCATCAGTAGCAAACTTTTTAAGCGTCTGTTTATACAATTTTTCCCTTTTTCTGGCACTTTCATATTCCCATTTTATAGTATCCTGCCACGGTTCCTTATTATCTTTATTACTCATGTTGCCATTTTTAATTAGTCAACGAACCTACAACTGTTTTGATGAATAATATAATAAACCTTTTATACCACTGATTAAATGATTTGAATGAAAAAAATGAACCCCAACCCCCGAAGGGGCAAAGAAAACCCTTTGATTTTAAAAGATTTCAGCCTACCTTATTTCTCAAACTAATTTCTGTTGAGTATAAGTAGCAAACATAGGCGGTTAGGGTTTTCAATTTTAAGGCAACGCTTTTAAAATGCATTGTAATGCGTCTCTACTGCTCTATCCAAATAATAGAATTGCCGGTGCTGAATTCATTCTGTTCCCAGAGTTTATTATTGGGATCTTTTATCCATTGCCCATCTACAATAAACTTATACAAATGCTTGCCGAGATTGAGATGCACACTAAAAACCCATTTGTTACCGTCTCTCCTTATGGGTAATCCATGTGGGTTCCAGTTATTAAAATCTCCTGCCAATGAAACAGTTCTGGCATTAGCATAGCCCGTCAGTTTAAAAGTATAGTTAGGTTCTACTACCAAGTAACCATTTGTTTTGCCATCCTCTCCTATTATGTTCACAGCATTAGTTGGGTCGCCGATTTCCTTATTGTCAACAAAAAATCGATACTCATAATTACCTGGTCCCAATACGTAAGGAAGCTGCCAGCCAGTATTCGTTTTTATCAGCGAAAGCTCATTCTCCTTCCAATTATTAAAAGAACCTACAAGAATTACTTTTCTTGCATTTGTAAATCCATTCAGTACAAACAAATGTGGTTTACCAATAGATATTACAGAGTCGTAGCTATCAAATTCGTTAGGAACCCGCTTGGCATTTGCAGGGTCTGGAAACCAATCATCATCATTTTGTACAAACCTATATGTGTACGTACCGTTGGCAAGATAAATAGGTATTTGCCAGCCAGAAGCTGTTCTGTTCATCAACAATTGTTGTGATTGCCATTTATTAAAACTACCAGCCACACTTATTTTCCTTGCACTCTTATATCCATTCAATGCAAAGAGTATGTTTGTTTTATAATACACGGAATTGACATTACCCCGGTTATCATTTTCGTTCTGTGTATTGTCATGGTCAATTGTCCAATTTCCATCAATAATGAATTTATACCAATATTTTCCAACTCCAAGCTTTACATAAGCAATCCATCCACTATCCTTTTTTATCATCGATAAGGTATTTGGATTCCAATTATTAAAGCTGCCGGCAAGCATTACATGCTTTGCATTTGCATTATTTTTAAGGAAAAAAGTTACCACAGAATCATTCACCGCAAAAGGGTATTTGTTCTTGAACCGATTATATCCATAAATAACATCATTACTTACAGCAGGGAACAATGCTGTATGCTCATCCTTATTTTTCTGGGTGAACATAATTTTATCCGCAGGATTATTAAATTTATCGAACGAAGAAAAAGACATGCTTAGAATGTATAGTTCCTTGTTTTCCTTATTTATCTCCTTCCAACCTTGTTTCTTAAGAGAGTCTGTATTGTGCTTTTCCACAAAACTTTTCAATCCCAGATTCTGCAGATTGTGTTTTGCAATAAAGTTATCCAATGTAGCAATGGGAATATTTTTGCTTAGTTCAATAATCATTTTTCCATCCTTTACGATGATATGATTTACGGGTTGCTGTGCATGCAGCCGCCCATTGCAAAAAAGCAATAGCATTGATAGCAAGCAAACTTGTACCAATTTTACGCATCTAATATTGGCACCCACTATTTCCATATATACATTTTATCCGTTACAAAGTTAAACCCTATCTTGTGTAATGACAGAAAATCGAAACCCAATACGCCATCTATACACTCGCCAAATGAAAAGCACGACTTCTCCAAATTGGTAATTACCACAGGCAGGTTATAGATAACGCTGCTACCAATCCTGAAGTTTTGCATTTCGCCATACAAAGCCTCCACCTTTTTACTTCCCGAACCTGCCAGCGAAATCCTTCGATTGATGGTAACCTGTTCGAATATCTTATTGGGTAACCTGCTATCCAGAATGTTTGTTTCTGCACCACAATCTATCACAAACTTTAGTTTCTTACCAGCCATTTCCGACCTTACCATCACCTTGTTTTCCGCGACTTCTATCGGCACCGTATTGTATGCGGCAGTATCTTTCAGCATTTCGTCCCTGTATGTATTACCCTCTTTCCGGGTAATGTGGTGTAGGTAAATAAGGTTCTTTTCATAGTCTATCGTCAGCGAACATTGCTTAAACATCGACATGCCCAGCAACCCCAATATCTTCACGCCCTTACTATTTTCTATGTGTGCAAGGCTTAGCATGTCTGCCTCCACCTTATGGTAATGAAAGCCGCCAAAAGACAATTGCTTCACTTCGGTTCTGTTTACAGAAGCCGTGGTACCCGATACACTGCCTTGTTCCTCATCATTATGCGTTGTGGTGGCGTAGTTTCTAAAATAGGTAAGGTTCAACACCAATCCGGGTGCGCCGGTATCCAAAATAAACTTCCCTTGGGTGGTATCTGCCTTTGCCTGAATGAGAATCAGGTTTCCAGCACGGCTAAACGGTATTATGCAAGAGGGGTTATCGGTAGTTAATACGGGGTCGTTGTAATTTACATTGGCTTGTATTGTATCAACCACTGTAGTATGAATGCTATCTACCATTGGAAGCATAGTACTTTTTACACTGCCTAAACAGCATAAAAGCAAGCAAACCCCCATAAGGCTATTAGCAATGCAATACATTCAGATTGATTATGTTGACAAATGTAAAAGAGTGTTGGTTCTTTGATTATTTTAAATTTATGAAAGGTAAAATTGATTATTCTACGTAGTAAATAACATCTTTGGTCTCCACTATATTTTTCCCGTAAGGTGTATAAAAACAATAGTTCGGTAATATTTTTAAGAGATAAATTCTGAAATACAATAAATAAATGAAAAGGGACATTTATTATGTGTGAATACAACAAGTCCCTTTTCGGAAGCATTGCGCTTCGTACGCATAAAGTTGCGGGAAGTTGC
>JANYEU010000457.1 GCA_025362915.1 Chitinophagaceae bacterium
TTGTGTTCTAGGTCTTCTACTTGTTTTATCAGTGGGGCACGTTTATCACGATCGGGCTCAGCAACTATTGTTTTCAATACACCTCCCATTTCTACTACAGTATCTGCCACTTGTTCAAACAATTCGTAGAAAATCTTATTCTTTGGCATAAAAAAATTGCCAATTGTATTTAATCCCATTGTGATTATTTTATCGGGCAAAAATAGAGGTATAGTTCGACTTTGAATCGAAACAAAAAATAAGTTAACAATAAGGTAATATTGAAATGTTAGAAAAAACCCTTAGAAGCGCCGCCCATTAGCAGCATTAAATTTACACAGGCTTAAATCATTCTTTAATGCCACGCTCCCATTTTTGTTTTTGTATTATTCATGCAAATAAGCAAGGGAGTATTTTCTCACCGTTAATTATGTCTTTGCAAGGAATTTTTTTCTTTTACCCTGAACTTTTATCCTTTTTTGGCATAAAGTTTCCTTTTATTACTTCATTTTACAATAATTGTTTACG
Organism: Chitinophagaceae bacterium; assembly: GCA_025362915.1. Classification (GTDB taxonomy): domain Bacteria; phylum Bacteroidota; class Bacteroidia; order Chitinophagales; family Chitinophagaceae; genus Parasediminibacterium. The sequence continues at coordinate 508 of JANYEU010000457.1, forward strand.
CCGTAAAAGAAAAACACTTACTTTGACCTCCAAATAAAATGCTACGGTTATGATTAAGTTTCAAGACATTAAAATCGGCGATTATATACAGGCCGAATACGAAGGAACGCACACAGAAGGCAAAGTGATTGGTCTTCAAAATGACCAACACCTAGTGCAGGTGATGACCGATGTTCAAGATTTTTGGTTCTCCCCAGAACATCTTTTCCCCATTCCACTCACTGTAAAGTCATTGCTAAAGTTAAACTTCACCCCAACGATGACTGAAGATGGTTCTGTAAAGTATATGAAGGGTGCCTTTAGGATTGTTACTGGAAAGCTTCATGACGATTTTTCGGAGTTTGAAATGTGGTATCGGGAAGACAAACGCCACAATCCACACGTAAAATATGTGCATGAGTTGCAAAATCACTATTACGATATGACCAAAGTGCATCTTACAGTAGACTAATTTCATTGCATTCCGCATAAAAAAGCAGCCATCCATTGAGGATTGGCTGCTTTTTTATTGGCAATATTCTCCATACTTATCTCAAACCAGCCTTTATAGAGCCTTTTATCAGCTGTGTGAGTCCATTCCCTCAGCTGGGAGAATATCTTTCTTAACAACAATGTCGGCTCTATATTGCCAATGGCAAAGTATTTTGAACAAGTACAAAGTGCAAATGACTTATAGAAGCACCCAAACGAAGCATAACTATAATTGTGGGTAAATTAAAATGTCTTTTTTATCGTAAAATTCGTTTGTAATCGCCAACTTTACAGCGTTTCATAACAGTACTCTTTCAGTTGACAATTTATGTCTGTATTCAATCAAAGTCGTAGCGGCATCATACAAATAGCATTTGGTTTTGTATTCCTGATTATCGTCGGGCAATTAGTAAACCTGCAGGTATTTTCCGCCAAATACAAACTGGCCGCCGAAAACAATGCCATCTACAGAAAGATAATCTACCCTGACCGCGGAATCATTTACGATAGAAATGGCAAAAGCATACTCGAAAACACCATCATGTACGATTTGGTGGTTACCCCCGTGGAATGTAAGGGCGTGGATACCCTTAGCCTTTGCGAATTGATGGGAATTGATACGTCAGAGTTCAGAAAGCGGATGAAAGACATCTCTTTTAGAAATGGGACTGTACGTCCAAGTGTATTCGAGCCATTGCTGTCGCCAGATATGTATGCCAGACTGAATGAAAACATGTTTAAGTTCCCAGGCTTTGTACTCAGTGAGCGGTCTGCCAGGAGTTATCCCTACAGTGCCGCAGCAAATGTGCTGGGCTATATTGCAGAAGTGGATTCTTCTTTTCTGCGTAAACATAAGGATGAAGGCTACGAAAATGGAGACTATGCCGGCATCACTGGCCTGGAACGTAGCTATGAGAAAATATTGATGGGAAAGCGTGGTGTAAAACGCTTTATCCGGGATAATAAAAGCCGCATACAAGGTCCTTTCGAAAATGGAACCTATGATACGGCAGCTTTTGCAGGCAAAAATCTGCACCTAAGTCTGGATGTAGAACTACAAAAGCTTGGCGAAAAGCTGATGACCAACAAGGTAGGCAGTATTGTGGCGATAAATCCAAAAACTGGAGGCATCTTGTGCATGGTTAGTGCGCCCACTTACGATCCTAATTATTTAACCGGTGGGCAACGCCGCAGGCATTATGGTGAGCTTGCCCTCGATCCTCGCCTTCCACTTATCAACAGGACTGTAAGCACTAAATACTCTCCTGGTTCTACTTTTAAAACCATTGTGGGCATCATTGGTCTTACCGAAGGCGTTATAAATGCCAA
>JANYEU010000085.1 GCA_025362915.1 Chitinophagaceae bacterium
TTCCAGAAAGCAAAACATCCCGAAAGTTTAAACTTTCGGGATGTTTTGCTTTCTGGAATTGCATATCTCTCTCTTCAATTACATTTGCAATCTTCAAAGAGAAAAAAGGATGGCATTAGATTTTAAGCAACTGAAGAGTAAAATAAAAGGGGATTTATTTACTGATAATACAATAAGAACCCTTTACGCTACTGATGCATCGGCATACAGGGAGATGCCGCTTGCCGTTGCCATTCCTAAAACAGAAGAGGATATACTAGCTTTGATACAGTTTGCTGCCGAGAATAAAACGTCTGTCATTCCTCGTACTGCTGGTACTTCATTGGCTGGGCAGGTAGTGGGCAATGGGATTATTGTAGATGTATCCAAACATTTTACCAAGATACTGGAACTGAATAAGGAAGAACATTGGGTGCGTGTTCAACCCGGCGTGATTAGGGACGAACTGAATATGTTCCTAAAACCACACGGATTGTTCTTTGGCCCCGAAACTTCTACTGCAAATAGAGCTATGATTGGTGGAATGGTGGGTAACAATTCTTGTGGTTCCAACTCGGTTGTTTATCGGAGTACTAGGGAACATTTACTGGAAGTTAAAGCCATTTTGAGTGATGGAACCAAGGCTGTATTTGGTGCTTTGAACCTAGATGAATTCCACGCCAAGTGCGAATTGGATACTTTGGAAGGAAATATCTATAAGAAAGTAAGAAGCCTGTTGGGCAATTATGACGCACAGGAAGAGATACGCAAAGAGTTTCCTAAAAAGTCTGTGGAGCGGAGGAACACGGGTTATGCAGTGGATATGTTACTAGAAACGGCACCATTCACCGCAGGTACAGAGGACTTTAACTTCTGTAAACTGATTGCAGGATCTGAGGGTACATTGGCTTTCCTAACGGAGATAAAACTAAATGTAAGTCCATTACCTCCCAAAGAAGTGGGATTGCTTTGTGTCCATTTTAATAGTATTGATGAGGCATTAAGGGCTAACCTTATCGGACTAAAATATAAGCCTAGTGCCAGTGAACTGATTGACCATTATATCCTTGAATGTACCAAAGACAACATTGAGCAGAGCAAGAATAGGTTTTTTGTGCAAGGAGATCCGGGGGCGATATTGGTAATTGAGTTTTGTAGGGATGATCGGGAATCCATAGCCGCCATCTGCAAAGAAGTGGAAGCCGATATGCGAGCAAACAACTTGGGTTATCACTTTCCTTTGTTGTACGGGGCTGATAGCAAAAAGATTTGGAGCTTGCGTAAGGCAGGACTGGGTTTGTTGAGTAATCTTCCCGGCGATGAAAAAGCCGTTCCGGTAATAGAAGATACTGCGGTAGATGTGAATGATTTACCAGCGTTTATTCGTGAATTCAATGAGATACTAGGCAAAGAAAACTTGTATTCCGTTCATTATGCCCATGCTGGAAGTGGGGAAATACATCTTCGCCCTATCATTAACTTGAAGACAGTAGAAGGTAATCAGCAATTCAGGAAGATAGCTGAAGAGATAGCAACTTTGGTTAAGAAATATAAAGGCTCTTTAAGTGGAGAACATGGCGATGGAAGATTGCGTGGAGAATTTATCAAGCAGATGGTGGGTGAAAAGAACTATCAATTACTGAAAGAAATAAAGAAAACCTTCGACCCAAATAATACCTTCAATCCAAATAAGATTGTAGATACGCCACCAATGGATACCATGTTGCGCTATGTGCCTGGGCAACAAACGCCTGCCTTCAAGACCTATTTCAGGTATGCCAATCAGGATGTGTTGCAGCATGCAGAACAGTGCAATGGCTCGGGCGACTGTAGGAAAACAGAACTATCAGGCGGAACAATGTGTCCTTCCTTCATGGCTACCCGCAACGAAAAGGATACCACGAGGGCAAGGGCAAATATATTGAGAGAGTTCTTGACTAACTCTAACCAAACCAATCGGTTCAATCACAAAGAGATTAAGGAAGTGATGGATTTATGCTTGAGTTGTAAGGGCTGTAAGTCTGAATGTCCTTCTAATGTAGATATGGCGAAGCTAAAAGCAGAGTTCTTGCAACATTACCATGATGCCAATGGCGTACCTTTTCGATCTAGGTTGATTGCTAATTTCAGCACATCGGCAAAGCTTGGTTCTATTGCGCCGGGCATTTATAATTATATGATGAAGCAACCTTTCATCAGCAAGACAATCAAGAAAGTGATAGGCTTTGCACCCGAAAGATCAATGCCTTTGTTACATACCGAAACCTTATTACATTGGGATGAGAAAAGACAAAAAGGGGTAAAAGAAAAGACCGACACCAAGACGGTTTATCTTTTCTGTGATGAGTTTACCAACTTCAACGATACACCTATTGGTATAAAGACAATTTTGTTGTTGGAACATTTAGGTTATCAGGTAATCATACCTTATCATTTGGATAGTGGTCGTGCACCCATGTCTAAAGGATTATTGAAAAAAGCCAAAGTGTTTGCCAATGGAAACGTGCAACTATTGCATCCATTGGTGAGTGCTGACAAGCCATTGATAGGCATTGAGCCTTCGGCGATACTATCTTTCAGGGATGAATACCCAGATTTGGTTGATGAACATTTGCATGAACAAGCAATGGAATTATCCAAGCATGTGTTTATGATTGATGAATTTATTGCCAACGAAATTGATAAAGGAAATATCAAGAAAGAACAATTCACTACTGCTTCAAAAGAAATAAAGCTACATGGACATTGTCAGCAGAAAGCAGTTGGCGCATTGAGCAATACCGTTAAAGTTTTATCATTCCCAGAAAACTTCAAGGTAGAAACCATTCCTTCGGGCTGTTGCGGTATGGCAGGTTCTTTTGGCTATGAGAAGGAACACTACGAATTATCCATTCAGGTGAGTGAATTAGTATTGATGCCATTTGTACGTAAGCAACCAGAAAGCGTAATAATTGCCGCACCGGGCACCAGTTGCCGCCACCAGATAAAGGATGGTGCACACAGAAAAGCTCTTCACCCGGTTGAAATATTGTATGATGCGCTGGTGAAAAATTAGTTTCAGGTTACTGGATACAGGATGCAGGTACTTGTAACCTGAAACTTGTAACCACTTTGCCGATAATAACATTCGTTTATAATACCCTAACGCAATAAAAGAGGTACTTTACCCCTAATAAAAAGATAATGAAAAGAATAGTTTATACCCTTGTATTAGTTTGCTGTATTCAATACACTTTTGCCCAAGACACATTGGAAGCAAGAACTCCTATGCCGCATAGAACCGGGGACGATAGCCCTCCCCACTTTGATAAGGAGAAAATATTTACAGGTGGTGGACTAAGTCTTGGATACGGCACAAATCAAAATGGCGACAACACAACAAACAATACTTTCAACATAGGCGCAATACCCGACATTGGCTATTCCTTATCCAATTTGGTTGATGTTGGTATATCCACAAGTATCAACTATACTTCAACAACCAATTCTGCTTATGATACCAAATTTCACTATACCACTTACAGTCTAGGTGCCTTTGTAAGGATTTACCCAATGAACAATTTTTTTATACAATTGATGCCAGAACAAGATTGGGGCAGGGCAAAAGAGATTACATCTGGCTACACGACCATCCTTAAAATTAAAAGTAACAGCTTTTTGGCAGGTGTCGGTTTTGGAGAACGGATGATTGGTGAGAGTTATTTCTACACATTGATAATGGTAGATCTAGGTAAGGATAGATATTCACCCTATAATTCATATAATTCATCAACTGGTCAGGTTTCTCTTGTGCCTATTGTACGTGGTGGCTTTAATTTCTATCCGTTTCGCAAGAGGCAAAAATAGCTTCGGGCGTGTCCATCACCATCAATTTCTTTTTCCAATTGCCATGTAAAAACCCTTGCTCTTGAGAGTACTCCAAATGGGCTAATAGATGATTATAATATCCTGCCGTATTCAGTAGGATTACTTTTTTGGAGTGAATCTCCAGCGAGTTCCAGGTAATTATTTCAAACAGTTCATCCAGCGTGCCATTACCTCCGGGTAATATGATTGCAGCATCGCACATTTCGTACATCATCCTTTTTCGCACGTGCATATCGCTAACGGTATGTAGTTCGGTAATGGTTTGATGCCCTACTTCCCACTTAAACAGCAGTTCAGGAATCACCCCAATTGCCTTCCCCCCATTTTGCATCACGCTATCGGCAATAACGCCCATCATACCAACACTTCCTCCACCATAAATAAGGGTAATATCATTTGCAGCCATCCATTTTCCTAATTCAAGGGCATGTTCTGCAAACAAAGGGTTATTTCCCAACCTACTACCACAAAAAACCGCGATACTTTTATACATTCAGAATTCTTTAGATAGCAATATTAGGGATTTACTGCAACGTAAGGTCGTTTTGGGAAATCCATGGTCATGGAAAGTTTTTCCATACCTCTGGAGTAATGTTCCATAGCCATGGAAATGTTTTCCATGGCTATGGAAAGTTTTTCCATGCCTCTGGAATAATGTTCCATAACCATGGAAGTTTATTCCATGGCAATGGAAAAGCTCTTTTAGGTATGATTAAAATAAAAAATCCACTAACCAGTCTAAAACTGTGTTAGTGGGTTGCTAAAATTAGTCTATTCCTATGCGCAATAAGCTTTTGCAGTCTGGGTAGAACTCCCTAATCCATCAATACCCAACTCAATTACATCACCAGCCTTTAGGTAAACAGGGGTTGGTTTTTGACCCAATCCAACACCAGCCGGAGTGCCTGTAGAGATAATATCGCCAGGAAGCAGGGTCATGAACTCACTTAGGTAGGCAATTAGGAAAGGAATATTGAAGATAAGGTTCTTGGTATTGCCATCCTGATAGGTTTTACCGTTTACCGTAAGCCATAAACGAAGATTATTGATGTCCTCAAATTCATCAAGGGTAGCTACCCATGGGCCAAAAGGCGCAAACGTATCGCAGCTTTTCCCTTTCACCCATTGACCACCCCTTTCCAGTTGATAAGCCCTTTCGCTGTAATCATTATGCAAAGCCAGTCCTGCCACATAATCCAAGGCTTCTGCTTCGGTTATATAGCTTGCTTTTTTGCCAATAACCACGGCCAATTCCACTTCCCAGTCTGTTTTTTCGCTTCCTTTTGGAATAATTAAATCATCGTTTGGCCCTACTAAAGCAGTTGTTGCCTTAAAAAATACAACAGGCTCACTTGGCAAAGCCATGTTACTTTCAGCAGCATGATCCGCATAGTTCAGTCCAATACAAATTATCTTTGAGGGACGTGCAATTGCAGAAGCCCACCTTACCTCTTTGTCAACCACAGGGCAACTCGCCTTGTTGAGATCAAACCAAACCTTCAGTTTATCCAGTCCATCATTACCAAAGAAATCTTCCGTAAAGTCTTGACCAAAAGCACTTACATCATAGCGCATATAATCCACCACAACGGCGGGTTTTTCGTTTCCCATATTACCAAACCTAGTAATCTTCATGTATGTCTCTTTTTAATTATGATTGAATAAATTGAATGATTAATTCAATTCACATTTCTAACCTAAAACGTAATACTTACAACGTAAACCTCCTAGTTATTCAGTGTTGTAAAGCCACCATCTATTGGGTAGTCGCAGCCTGTAATAAAACCGGCTTCGTTGCTACAAAGATATAAGGCAAGTGTTGCAATTTCCTGTGGTTCGGCCATGCGACCTATCGGTTGCGATTGTGATAATTTCTCGAACATCTCTGCTTCTTTTCCAGCATAATTATTCTTCAGAAATCCATCTACAAAAGGGGTATGAACCCTTGCTGGCGAAATAGAATTACACCGTATTCCTTCTTTTATATAATCTCGGGCAACGCTCATGGTCATTGCCTTGATGGCACCCTTGGTAGTACTATAAACAAACCTATCAGCAATGCCCACATTAGAACCAATGGAAGCCATGTTTACAATAACCCCACCCTGAACCCGCAGCTTAGGAACTGCGGCAAAAATGCAGTTATACGCACCCTTTACATTCACGGCCATTACCCTGTCGAAGTCTGCTTCGGGTGTGGTATCAGCCCTGCCAATGTGCGCAATGCCAGCATTATTTATCAGGATGTCTATTGCATCTATCGCCGTTATGGTGTCAACCACCTGTTGTTGATTAGCCACATTACAACTGTGTGCAGTAGCACTTCCTCCTGCCGCAACAATCTCATCAACTGTTGACTTGGCATTTTCTTCACTCAATTCAATGATATGAACAACTGCCCCTTGCTGTGCAAACAATACAGACATCGCCCGTCCTATACCACTACCACCACCTGTTATAACTGCTGTCTTGTTGTCTAATCTGAACACTTAATTTAATTATGAGTTATGAATTATAAGTTATGAGTTATGAAAAACAAGTTCAAGTTTTCTTTTTAACTCATCACTCATAATTCATAGCTCATAACTTGCTTACAGGCTTACCCCTCTCTTCCATGGAATGAAATCATCTTGGTTTAATTGCACCGCCTTAGGAATCACTTCACCACTGGCAGCTTTTATGCAATACTCCAATATCTCTTCTCCCATTTGAGGAATGGTCTTTTTTCCGTCTATAATATCTCCTGTATTAATATCAATTATATCGCTCATGCGATTAGCAAGTATGGTGTTGGTAGCCACTTTTATTACTGGGCAAACAGGGTTTCCCGTAGGTGTTCCCAAGCCTGTAGTAAATAAGATAAGTGTTGCACCACTAGCAGCTTTTCCGGTGGTAGCCTCCACATCATTACCTGGCGTACAAACAAGGTTAAGTCCTGGTTTGGTAGCAGGTTCTGTATAATCCAACACGTCAACCACAGGGGCAGTACCGCCTTTTTTGCAGGCACCCGCACTTTTAATGGCATCGGTAATTAATCCGTCCTTAATATTTCCTGGTGAAGGATTCATGTGAAAACCAGAGCCTACCGCATGGGCGGATGCATCATAAGTGCGCATCAGGTGAATGAACTTTTGGGCAATCGGCTCATTGGTACATCTATCAATAAGCTCTTGTTCCACACCATTCAATTCAGGAAATTCAGCTAATAATATGGTTCCACCCAATCCTACCACAAGGTCGGCGCAATATCCAACTGCGGGGTTTGCGGAGATACCACTGAACCCATCGCTACCGCCACATTTTACACCAATGTTTAAAGCAGAAAGTGGGGCAGGTTTGCGTTCCAGTTTATTTGCTTCAATCAATCCCAAGAAAGTTTGCTTGATGGCATCATTCACCAACTGCTCTTCACTCTTAGTTTGTTGTTGTTCATAGATGTAAACAGGCTTGTCAAACAATGGATTATGTTCTTTTAAATCCTTCACAAAATCGCTTATTTGAAGGTGCTGGCAACCAAGACTAAGTAAGGTGATACCAGCCACATTTGGATGATCGGCATAAGCCACCAATAGTTTGCTTAGTATAACAGAATCTTGCCTGATACCCCCACAACCACCTTGGTGATTTAGGAACTTTATACCATCAATATTTTTAAAATAGCCATGCTTCTTATTTGCTTGAGTAGGTTCAAATGTAACATTGGCAATGTCTTCACCCTTTTCGTAAGCCTCAATCAGTTGATGGGTAAAGGTTTTATATTTATCGGTAACATCATAACCCAGTTCTGTATATAACGCTTCCTTGATAACGTCCATATTTCTGTTTTCGCAGAACACGGTTGGGATAAAAAGCCAATAGTTTGCCGTGCCCACCTTGCCATCATTGCGATGATAACCGTTGAAAGTCCTTCCGGCAAACTTGCTTACATCGGGTGCCGTCCATGTATAATGACCATCACGATAATAATAAGGATCTGCTGCGTGACGGGTATTATCCACGTTCATCCTATCGCCCCTTTTCACATCGTACTGCACTTTTCCTACCAATACACCATACATTATCACCGCTTCTCCAGCAGCCATGTCGTTCATGAAAAACTTATGTTTTGCATGTACATCTTCCTGCAATATGTAGGTTTCACCGTTGAATTCTATGGCCTGACCCTGACTTAAATCGGTCAACGCTACCAATACATTGTCCTTACTTTCAATCTGTAATACCAAATGAGGTTCGTTCATATCTGTAATTTTCGGTAAATGTAACCGCTTATTTTTAAAATAATAAAGCTCTCCCCAAAAAGAGCATACCAATATTTGCATTGGGTGTAGTTTTAATAACTCCTCCCACTTCAATCGGTATTTCAAGAAGCTTTTGGCGTTACTTCACTAGAATAGTGTATGCGGCCATTGGGAAAGGAGGGGGTATTTTTTAATGGATGATTAATATTGGATTTGATATTATTATACGGCTGTTGTAACTGGATGCAAATGGGAATACTTCCCATAGCACCCAGTTACAAAGGTTTGTTCAACCGAAGCCCAGACTTTTGCCCTTTATGTTGATACCTACAGTGTTGGCTAGGAATGCTTTATGGGTTGTATTACGTCGATTCTACTGTTATTAAGGCGTGTCACAACAGGCGCATACACCTAAATAAGATCTTTAAAGCATGGCACAGGGGGGAAAGATATCTACGTGATGGTTTTATGGGTTCAAATTATTTTAGTGGTGAATGCCTCCTGGGAAATCGTAAAAGTGATATTTGCTGAGGGCAATATTGACGACAGTAATATAGTGGGCGATATTTTTTTGGTGTTTTTTGGAGCGGTGGATGCGGTGATAGTAGGCGATAATTACGTAAAACCATCGTTGGAAACTATGTTATCACAAATGGTAACCTGACCGAATTGCTTTCTGGCATTACAAGAGGAACCAAGGTTACCGTTATTGCCTTTGCGCAAAACAGTGCAGGTATCAGCACGGGTAAATTAGGAAAACAATTTTATTAGAAAGAGGCTGTAGCAAAAGTAAAATTTTGGTGCAGCCTTAACTGCTACATAATCATGCTTCTTTAGATATAATTCTACTAAACTTTTCATAGCAAAAATGTATTCCAATTGCGCCGAGCAACATGATAAAAGGAATGAGGGGAATGTTGAAACGATTGTTCCAATCGTCACAAGTAAGTATTACTCCTAATGTATAAATTGTAAAAAGGAGAATAATAAACAGAGCTACCTTTTTCTCTTTTGTAAATAAACTAAACAAGCCAATTACACCCAATAGATATATTGGATAAAAGAAAAAGGAAAAATATAGATTGTGTGCTTTGGAATCATAAGAGCGTTGCAAACCCCAAAACGAAATAAATTTCTGGTAGGATATATAGATGAATTGCTTTTTATTGTCCAGTATATATTCAAAAATATTTAAGATGCTATTTGAGCCTGTGTGTTTGGTTAGTGCGGGCGTGTTTTCGGTAGGTATATAGCATAGTACTTCGTTTTCAAGAAAGGGCTTCATAAAATCGAAGGTAGTAGAACTGCACATGGCATAATTAAGTAAGAAGAAGAAAGCATTGGTGATTATGGACATGAATAAAAGTGCTTTCAGATACTTCGTTTGTTCAATTAATAAAAAGAAAAAATAGGATGCAAGAACTGGTATCATCAATAATCCCGTAGGTCTTGAAAAAATTATTAAAATAAAAAGAACGGTCGTTAATATCAGATTGTACTTTTTTTGATGATTAAGCACAAAAAAACAATACGCAAAAAGAATGATAAGGCTACTATAAACCGACTCGGAATATAAATAGATAGTCCACATTTCGAAAGTTTGTGTCATTAAAAGTAGTAACACCGCAATAAATGCAATCGATTTTTTATGGGTGATTCTGTAATTAAGTTCAAAGAAAAAATAGGCTGCAAGTAAGTTGAGTAGAAGGTGAGCCAGATAAACACCTACTATTTCAAATCCCAATTTGTAAAAGAAGATGTGAATTAGAATATATACTGAATAAAACAAGTATTTATTGTCTGAAAAATGACCATATTGCAAAAGGTATTGGCATTCTTCAATATACTTTGTAGATTCCCTAGTTGTTACAATGCCAAATATTTTTAGGTACCCCACTTGAATCAACAACCATACTGTTGCTAAAATTACCAACAGTTGAGTTTTGGAAACACTTTTTAGGCGATTAACTAAAGGTAACATAAACAGTTTTTAGGCATAGATACTATATTTTGTTTTAATAATTAGAGGTTCTCTCAAAAACCAATACTTTTATCCAATGAATAAATACATTGGGTTGAAAACTGTTTTTTTTCTATCTTTCTTTGGAATCACACTATTAATTTATAACCCTTTTGCGCTATATTTTCTGAATGATGATATGACCCATCTTCCTCTTAGTAGCAAGGGGATTCTTTTTCAACATAATTCTTTTAGACCCATTCACGACCTTTTACTGATAGCAGAATATAAACTTTGGGGGATGAATGCACTTGGTTATCATTTGGTAGAGTGGGGTATTCATGTAATCTGCTCTGTGTTGGTTTACCAATTTTCATATAATTTATTGAAGGTATATCGTAAATATGAAGAGAGGGGCTTAACGACAATGGCATTGTTTACGGCATCATTATTTTCTGTCTATGCCTTTCATTCCGAATCTGTATTGTGGATTTTGGGCTCGGGAGCATCTTTGGCTACTGTATTTTTTCTTTTATCTATTCTAGCTTACCTAAAGAGAAATGATGGGACAATTCATTTTATTGCCTCACTTATATTCTTTCAGATTGGTCTATTTACTTATGAATCAATATGGGTTGCACCCGTTTTTATAGCATTATTGTCTTATGAAAGTGTAAGGAAAGGAGCAACTGAAAGGAAAAAGGAATGCCTTTATGTAAGCCTTTATTGGTTTTCATTTATAGGTAATCTATTGCTGAGAAAAATATTCATTGGCGAATTAGCAGGAACTTATGGAGCAGAGAAAGTTTTTGATTTCAATCTGAAGCACTTATTGTATAATGGTGTCTGTTTTTTTGCGAGAAGCTTTGTCCCACCAAGCCTTTCTACAACTGTTTTTGCGGGAAGCATGGTTGTTTTGGTAATAATTCTTTTTCTTGTATTTAGAAAGATGTTGGTATCAAAGAAGCCGGATAGTTTTTTATTGATACTTATTATCTCATTTTTATGTTCTTTATTGCCAGTGATAAATTTAGGCATCAGTACACATTCCCGCGAATCTGAAAGGTTCTTGTACTTACCATCTGTTTTCCTTTGTTTATTGATAATACTTATACTTGCAAGAATACTGTCTCATTCTAAAATGCTATTATGCCTTGGAGGTCTTGTGTTGTACAATATTTACTTCACTTATATAAATGCAAGAGACTACAGTGTGGCTGGTAGCATCTCTAAAGTATTTTATAAACACTTTGAAAGCAATCTTAGCAACGATACAATTATCTTAAAAGGATTTCCAAGACAATTTAATGGGTTGCCTCTATTCCGTTCAGGCTTTAAAGAGGGCTTATCTTCATTCTATAGTGTAGATACAAGTAGGATTTTAGTAGTTGAAGAAGAGGAAATGAAAACCACTTCAATCTATAATAGAGCATTAGCTAAAAGGAACTTTGAGTTTTATTTTAAAGAGAATATTGTAGGCTCAAAGAAAGAATTGACACTGGTATTTGATAGTACCTATTTTGCAATGGTTGGATTTAATAATCAGTAATGTTGTTTCAATTGCGCCATCCTTTGTACGTATTTACCTATAATATCAAACTCAATGTTCACATTATCCCCTTCCTCTAGTTGGCTCATGTTTGTATGTTCAAACGTATAGGGAATAATCGCAACAGTAAACGAGTTATAGGTAACATTAAAACAAGTAAGACTGATACCATTGATTGAAATAGAACCTTTTTCAATAGCCAGATGGGCAAATTGCGTGTCAAACTCGAACGTAAACTCCCAACTACCATCCAGCATGAGCTTCTTTGCACACAAAGCCGTTGCATCTACGTGTCCTTGTACGATGTGCCCATCCAGTCGCCCATTCATTATCATACATCTTTCTAGGTTTACCAATGTGCCTTTCTGCCAAGAACCCAAATTGGTCTTGTTCAAGGTTTCATGTATGGCTGTTACCCTGTGCTGATTGCCCCTTACTTCTTCTACTGTAAGGCACACGCCATTGTGATTAAGGCTTTGATCTATTTTAAGTTCTGCCGAAATGGGGGAGGAAATCCAAAACGTAGCATTCGTTCCATTATTTTCCATGGCTTCTACAAGCCCCGTTTGCTCTATTATTCCTGTAAACATGGCTGCAATTTATTAATGATTGATCATACGGTAAATATCTTATTTGGAAATTTAAACTTTTCCACTATTTTTGCACTCCAAATTTAAAAAAGGAATATACATTATGCTAATAATCGACTCAAAGGATTGCGAAAACATTGACAAGGCGCTTAAGAAGTACAAAAAGAAGTTTGAAAAAAGCAAAACTCTCTTGCAATTAAGAGAGCGTCAAACATTTACTAAGCCAAGTGTTGTTCGTCGTACGCAAGTACTTAAAGCAATCTACAAACAAAAACTGGCTAACGAAAGTTAGTAGACAAGTAGATTCATTCAATACTATTTATCCCCAAATATATTCAAGTAGCCTTGGTTCTATACCTTAGGCTACTTTTTTATGTCTATCATTAAGCAATATCATCCAGAAATACAATCTTTTTTAGATTATCTCCAGTTCGAAAAGAGATACTCTATCAATACCGTAGAGGCATATCGTAATGATTTGGAACAGTTTTTCGTTTTCTTAGTTGACTCCTACGAGTCGCCTGAGATCTCCAATATTAAACCAACATTCATCCGCACTTGGCTGGTCGACTTAATAGGCGAAAACATTACTGCCAAGACAATTAATAGAAAAGCTTCATCCCTAAAATCTTTCTTCAAATACCAGATGAAAATGGGTAAGCTGGAAGCTAGCCCAATGGTTACCGTTCATACTCCCAAGATTAATAAACGATTGCCTGAATTTGTGTTGGAAGAAGACTTGCAAAGTTTATTTAATCATGTAGAATTTCCAGATGATTGGAAAGGGAAGACAGAGCGACTGGTACTATTGCTATTTTATTCTACGGGTATGCGGTTAACGGAACTTATCACTATTAAAGAAAGAGATGTTGACTATTCCAAATCGCAGATAAAGGTATTGGGAAAGGGCAATAAGGAAAGGATTATGCCTATATCAACTGAATTGCTGGATTCTTTAAAAGAATATGTATCCAACAAGCTTACAACAATAGACGGCATTGATAATTTGTTTACCAATAGTAATGGGAAACCTTTGCAGCAGCGCAGTGTTTACACTTTTGTACATCAGTATCTATCGGTAATTACAACCATCAAAAAGAAAAGTCCACATATACTTCGTCACAGTTTTGCTACGCATTTGATGAATAACGGTGCAAGCCTTAATGCGGTAAAAGAATTACTAGGACATGCTAGCTTGGCTTCCACACAGGTTTATACACACAATACAATTGACAAATTGAAAGATATTTTTAAAAAAGCACATCCAAAAGCATAAGTTTAACAAACAAAAACATTTTATTGGATAATAGTTTGTACATTAGTGGTGCAATAAATAACAAGATGCTTATGAGATGAAAATTACTTGATATTTTTATTTTTTCAAATTTTAAATTGAGTTGCTATGAACGTAAACATTCAAACTGTGCACTTTGACGCAGACGAAAAATTGTTGGAATTGGTTTCAAGGAAAGTAGAAAAGTTAAATACTTTTCATGACAGGATAACAAAAGTAGATGTGTTTTTAAAGTTGGATAACCTTGTCCACAATATCAAGGATAAGGTTGTAGAAATTATGGTGCATGTGCCAAGGCACGAGTTTTTTGTAAAAACGTCTTCAAAATCGTTTGAGGATTCCTTTGATGCCGCTTTTGAATCAATCATTAATCAAATAAAAAGAAAGAAAGAAAAGCTTGCCGCTTAAAAGATTAAAAAAAGACCTCCCAATGAGGTCTTTTTTATTTGTGGAACTTTAAAGTGGTGGTAAAGCAAAATAATTTGAAGAAAAGGTATAGATGCAAAAGGTATAACTCATTTAAATAATTCAGATACCTTACCTCTCTATAATCTTATAAACCTACATAAAAGGTATTCATTATACCTGATTAGTTATTTTTTTATCCTACATGGCAATAAAGTCGTTATTTTTATTGCCGCTCAAATGCTTGTTATGCGTTATATATTGGTTATTATTACCTGCTTTTTGATAAGCAGCCGGCTATATGCCCAAACAGAAAATGAGATATATTGCTACATGGTAAAGATCGGAATCAAACATCCTGATGTTGTTTTGAAGCAAGCTATTTTTGAAACAGGGCATTTCAAATCGCAAATTTATAAAAAGAGAAACAACCTTTTTGGGTTTAGACAAAGGAAATACATTACTTATGATAACTGGAAGAAATGTATAGATTATTATAAGGTTTGGCAGGATAAACATTACACTAATGATAGCCTGAACTATTACAAGTTTTTGGAAAATCGGAATTTTAGTGGGCTAGATAGGTTAAGGTATAGTAAGGAACTAAGAAATACAAGAATAAAAGCAAACCTCAATTGTTCGGTAGATGATAAACAGGAAAAATAAATTATGGCAGCCCTTTATGATAATTGGTTATGCCATTATGTTGCTATTTATTTTATCTTTTTTCAAGCTACCCGTTGGCATTTTAAATGGATTGGAAAGAATAGACATTCTTGCTGATGTAAAAAAAACAAAATCCTCTCTGGCGAGTACCATCGCTAAAAAAGACACAATGCCATTTGCAAATAATGGCACTATCCCAAAAGACTTCACCCTAATAGCCGATTTTGGCCATGATTCTGCCTGTTCACTCAACTACTTTTTTAAGAAATTGGATAGCGCCAAACTTGCTGGCAAGAAAGTTAGGATTGCGTATTTTGGAGATTCATTTGTTGAGGGAGATGAGATAACAGATGAAATCCGTTTACAACTACAAACCCTTTTTGGCGGAAATGGAATTGGGTTTTTGCCAGTACAGTCTTCGGTTGTTTATTTATATACGCAAGTAAAAATGAATGGTTCTGATTGGATAGACTATAATTTTAGGGATAACCCCTATAAATTTCCTTTGGGACTATCGGGTCATTTGTTTTATCCATACATAAATGCATCTGTAGAATACAGACCCAAGACTAGCTGGTTACCCACCGAAGCAAAGCTATACACTGGAAAAATGGCAGGGAAGGCAACAATTCATACTAACGTAAATGGCAAAAACGGATTAGTAACCACTATTTCCAATCAAGTAATTAATGAAACAATACTGAGTGCCGCTACGCCTATAAGTACCCTTAAAATAAATACCACAAGCGAAGAAATGCCTGTTTACGGCATCAGCTTAGAAGGAAGCAAAGGCGTTTATTTGGATAACTATTCTTTTAGGGGCAATACGGGTATACTTACCCAGCAGATAAGTAAGGAGATAATGGCAGGGCTGAACAAATACTTGAAATACGATTTGATAATAATTCACTACGGCATCAATGCGGTGGAGCATGATAAACAATCTTTCCCTTGGTTTGAAGCGAGCATGAACACAATTATCAGGAACATGAGGAGAGGCTTTGGCAATGTGCCAATATTGTTGGTTTCTACAAGCGATATGGGTTATAAATATGACGGAAAATATATGACGGAGAAGGCGGTTCCGTATATGGTGGCTACGCAAAATAAGATTGCCCGAACCAATAAGGTAGCTTTTTGGAATTTGTTTGAAGCCATGGGAGGAGATAATACCATAACAAAGTGGGTTGAAGGAGACACCGTGTTGGCTGCTAAAGATTATACCCACATGAATGTAAAAGGAGCAAAAAAAATTGGCGACTTGTTTTTTGAAAAGCTGATTGCCTCTAAAAATTATTATCAGGGTCTTACATCCAATCACAAATAAACCAACCACATGCAAGGCATAGACATACATAAACTGCTGGATACCTTATTATATCACGAGAAAGATCCCCTGCTTTTCAACAGTTCCTTTTTCTTGTTTTTCTTCGGGTTCTTCTTGCTGGTGTATGTAATTGGCTATCAGTTTACCAAGTTACGCGTTTATTTGCTTACCCTTTTTTCGCTTTATTTCTTTTATAAAACCTGCGGTTGGTACGTGGCTTTTATATTGATTGCTGCCGTTTTCGATTATAATATCAGCCATGCCATTTACAAAACCGAAAATAAGACCAACAAAAAGACGATGCTTGTAGGTAGCATCATTCTAAACCTTGGGTTGTTGTTCTATTTTAAATACACCAACTTCTTCATCGGTATCATCAACGATTTTGGTACACACAACATCAATTATCTAAAGCTTGTCTTACCGGTAGGTATTTCGTTCTACACCTTCGAAAACCTTAGCTATACCGTAGATGTTTACAGAGGAACTTTTAAACCCGTTAATAAATTTATCGATTACCTGTTTTTCCTTTCCTTTTTCCCCAAGTTGATGATGGGACCAATAGTGAGGGCGGCAGATTTTATCCCACAAATAAACCGAGAGCCTTTAATTAGCGAAAAACAAGTGGGAGAGGGCTTGTATTTGATTACCGCAGGAATAATAAAAAAGGTAATCATCAGCGATTATATTAATGCCAACTACGTAATAAATATTTTCGATAACCCATCTGCACATACTGGCATAGAATGTTTGATGGCGGTGTATGGCTATGCGATGGTTATTTACTGCGATTTTTCTGGCTATTCGGACATTGCCATCGGCATTGCAAAGTGGATGGGTTTCGATATAAATATCAATTTTCTGTCACCGTACCAGTCTGCCAGCATTGCCGAGTTCTGGCGAAGGTGGCACATCTCGCTTTCCTCCTGGCTAAAAGATTACGTCTATATCCCCCTTGGTGGCAGCCGGGAAGGCACTTTCAATACGTACAGAAACATGTTTATCACCATGCTTGTGGGCGGACTTTGGCATGGCGCAAGTTGGAACTTTATCTTTTGGGGAGGATTGCATGGGGCGGCTTTGGCAGTGGAAAAACTGCGAAACAGTTTTGGGCGGAAGCATTTAATACTGTTGCCCTATTCATCCAAAGCCACCCAGGTAGCCGCCACTATTATCACCTTTCATTTTGTTTGTTTGGGATGGATATTTTTCCGTTGCGATTCTTTTGCCGATAGTTGGATCATGCTAAAACAGATAGTCACCAATTTTCAACCGAAACTATTAAAGCATCTTTTGCAAGGATATGCCTCTGTTTTTATCTTGCTGGCAATAGCGGCTATCCTTCATTCCATCAATGCCAAAACAGAGGACGGCTTTAAACAATTGCTGATAAAAGCACCTTTACCCCTCAAGATACTCTACTTTTTCATCTGCGTTTATATTGCCATACAGCTAAAACAATCTGCAGTGATAAGACCTATTTACTTGCAGTTTTAGAAACACCCTGAGCTGTTTTATTTTTTAGTTTACACTTGAAATAGCTATTAATCAATCAGCTAAATACGTTCAAAGCATCGTTCTGCCAGATCCTAATGTGTGTTGGTCCTCCTTGCATTCAATTGGATACGGCTTGTAACCAATTGGATGCGACCTAAAACTAAGTGAAATATCCTTGTATCTTAATGCTTTTAGTTTGTTTTCAATAAGATATGACTATAATTCGATATGATATACTTTGTAACCAATTGGTTATGACCCTAAACCAATTGGATAAGGGGCAAAACCGAGTGAAATACCCCTGTTTTCTATTGAATACAACCCGCATTCAATTGGATACAAGCCGTAATGGAATGGAATAGGGTTGTATTTTAGGAAGAATGACGTTGGCTAAACTGATTTTAATACTGAGAAAAACATTTTCTTCTCTTCCACTTTAAGAACGTCAACGGATGCTTCACTTATCTTTTGGCAGGAACTTCACTCTATGCCCATCGGTATCTTTTTAGTATATTCTAATTAAAAAATTGCTCCAATACAATCTTGCCATCTTTTACTTCCTATAACATTATCTAAACCGCAGAATCTCCTTTTGCTTCTATTTCTTCTTCATGAATCTCTTTTAAAAACTGGTCTTTTAGGTGGTCGTAAAAAGAATGTTTACTCATAAACTTCGACACCAAATTGGCGCAAAGCGAAGCAAAGAGGATATAAAAAATAATGTTGTGGCTATTGGTCATCTCTAACACTAGGATGGCAGAAGTAAAAGGGCTTCTGGTAACACCGGTTAAAAAACCTGCCATTCCACACAAGATAATTAGGTTGGTAGAGGAGGCTGCAAGGTGTAGCCAGCCAGCAATAACGGCTCCTATGCTGGCGCCAGCAGTTAGTGCAGGCGCAAAAACACCGCCCGAACCACCAACCGTAAAAGAAAAGACAGGCCCTATTATCCTTAAAATGGGCATGTACCATTCTAAGTGTTTATCGTTGGTAAACAGGGTGGTTATCATTATTTCCTTTCCAGAACCAAACAGTCGGCTATCAATCAAGACACCAAAAGAGGCAATGACCAACCCGCAAAAAATGATGT
>JANYEU010000086.1 GCA_025362915.1 Chitinophagaceae bacterium
GGTGGTGGAACGATGTTTCGCATGGCTTGACAAATGCAGGAGACTTTGGAAGAACTGTGAACGCAAACTCAATACAAGCCTACAATTCATGGTACTCGCATTTATCGCCATCATACTCAGAAGATTATGAACAGGTTCTAAGTAAGCAGGAATAGTTCCAGTAAGCAAGTTCTGATACAAAAAAAATTTCTCTAAATTGAGTAAATTACCTATCGAAGAAGGGATTGTTCCTGTAAGCTTATTGTTATTCAAACAAAGAATTTTCAGATTCGTTAACCTTTCCAAGGAAGAAGGAATAGTTTCCACCAAGTTATTACTATTATTTTTATTGAAAACACTTCTGTCTAATTGGATTTCAACTACTCTTCCATCTCTCAAAAATATGCCCCACCAAGTTCTAACAGGCTTACTCGTTAACCAGTTAGTATGATTAGACCAGTTTGCCCCACCTGTACTATCGTATAAATCTACTAAGGCAAGGCTGTCTTGTGTGTTTACTTGAGCCCTTATATTCTGGATTGTAAAGCAAAAAAGGATAGCAAGTGCTGCTACAGCATACTTAGGTCTTAAAAGTTTCATAAAGGCAATTAATTGTTTTGAAGAATGAATTGTTTTTTTGCAATAATACTTATTATTGATTGATTAAAGTTTTCTGAATCAGGATTAGATTGATTGTAGGATTAGAAAGATTAGTTCGCTCATTAATCTTACATATCCTCTAATCCTAATAATCCTGATTCAGATAAACTACCCAATAAACAATATGTTCCTATTCGGGGAGATCCTTACAGGATGACAAACAGACACTGCGCAATCTCCCTCTAAAACACGCCAATTGTAGTAGCAGCTTTGCCGAATCTACCGCAAATCCTGCGTGTTCCATCATTAATTTGGCGAGTTCCGAGGCAAATCACGCGGGTTTTGTGTCGTGGAGGCGCTTCTCCAAGGCGTGGAGGCGCATCCACGAGTCAAAGAGGGGCTTCCACAGGTCATGGAGGCGGTTCCACGTGTCGGAACACGCCATCCACGTGGCGTGGAGGGGAAGCCACGGGCTGGAGATGCGCCTCTCCAACACGGAATACGCGTGATTTATCTCGGAACATGCGTAACTTATCTTGCACGAAGCGCATTTTGTGGGGCATTACGCATGTTTTAAGGATGGCTATTTACCATACTTAGGTCTCCAAATGTTAAGGGGTCAGAGGGGTCAAAATGCGTAAAGTATTGATAATAGCCTTCGTTATATATATGATTAATAAGCACTATAGCTTTTTGCTTACTTTTTTCGGTAAATAGATAGTGTACCATCCAAATAAACCTGTGACCTTTAGTACGGAACTTTCTCACAAAAACTAGTTTCTAACGCTTGTCATGGAAATCTACAGTATGCCTGGTTTGGCTTCAAAATTCAACACATTACAAAACACAACAGTCTGAAAGTCTGGGGGTATTAAAAAATAAGAGGCAGTGGGGAAGGTAAAACTTTTTTAATGCCTCTTTTCTTTTGACTTTCGACTCTTGACTCTTGACTCTCAACTTACGACTTACGACTTATCTTCTAATACGTAGAAAAAGACCTGCTTCTGTTGATGCGAAGATCGCGGAGGATGCCCGCCTTGGGGTTGATGGTGATGTTGAAGGAACGGTATAAACCAATGGGGGTTACGTTGATGGCCATCTGCCAGCAGTGCATTTCGCGGGTGATGAACATACTGACAGATTGCACCTTGTTTGCGGTGAAATCAAAATAACCCGTGCCGCCCATCTTCCATTTTTCAGTAAGGTTAAAGTCTCCATTAAAGTTAATGCTCGATGTAAACACGTTTTTATACACGTAGTTGGGCTGTAATTGCTTGGAGAAATTGAGCGAGTAGGAAAGCGTTACAGACCATGGTATATTAAAATCTGTAAACTCTGCTGGGTTGCTCCGGGCATATTGCAGTTGCTGTTGTTGTTCCTCTGGCGTCATAAATGGATCTAACGGAATGCTGTCCTTACCAGTTTTTCCATCCTTTGTCTTGCTTTTAAAAGAAGTGGATATGGCCACGTTCCCTTGTACAATACGACCCAAATTCAGGTCTTTACCCGTCCAGTAATATTTTTTTAGTGGAAATCCATTTTTATCAACCGCATAAGGATCGAGGGTAAGGTTGGAAGTAATGTTTACCACCTTAAACAAAGTACTTCTGGCGTAGATGCCGATATTGCTAAGGGCAAAACTATCTGCCAGCAGGTTGTATGAACCACTAAACCCAAAGCCATCTATCAGTTTTACCTTCTTGGTAGCATCCTTCTTGGTGGTATCTTGCAAATCCCTCACCTTCATTTCCAAGGTATTGTCTATCCCAAAACTTACGGCACCAGAATTTCCTTCACCAAAAGCACCGGGTGTTACACCATCAAACCTAGAAAACCTCAAGTAATGACCCTTACTGTTAATAGGATTGCTAATAGTGTCTACCTGTACGGTATAAAAGTTCTGGCTCGATAAATCAGGGGTGTAGCTAAACCCAATACTTGGTCTCACCTCGTGCCTGATTGCTACAATATTGCTCTTTTTGCCAAAGGTATAAGTGCCAAATATGCGGGTATTGGCACTTGCGCCAAAGCTCATCTGATTGCCCGTAAAGAATCCCTTTGTAATGATGGTATCTATCTTATTGTTTGCTACATCCCACCTTCTCAGGATGGATTGCCCATACCATTTCTGCGAAAAAGAAATACTGGGCGATAGGGTAACCGGCCCCAAGGATGGTAGCGATAAAGAAATGGGAATACTGTGTGTGGCACCCCACTGCAAAGTGTCCAACATTCTTTTAAGGCTGAAGGCGGTATCATAAAAGGCCAGTTCGTTTGTTAGGTTACCGCTGTATCCTACACCTAGCTTCTCATACCATTTTGGGGTACCTATCAATTCCTTGCTTTGAAAAGGATAAAAAGTAACCACGCTTCCAGTTATTGTAGGCAATATCAGGTTTACCAAATGTGTTGCACTATTCTGGCTATGGTTTAAGGAAAGCGACACATTTGCCTTATCCTTAAAGTTTCTGGAATAGTTTATTGAAGAACCCAATTGGTTTTGGTAATTGATAAAAGGATTGTTTTGTACCGTAGAATTATACTTGGTACTACCAAAATGTACGTTGGCACTAAAGTTAGTACCCGGCCTAACCCGCTGATCCTGGCTATGACTCCAGTCTATCATATACGAGTTGCTGGTTGTAAACTCATCCGGACCAGACGTTCCTGCATACGTAGGCGCATTCAAGGATTTAGTCTTTTGGATGGTAACATCAAGGTTGCCTTGGTATCTATAACGCTTTATATATCTGGGACTTAACCTTAGCATCCATCCACCATAAGAATATAAATCGCTACGGGCGGTTACATCCAGATTATCATTAAATACCTTGTAATAGCCCAACCCTTGCAATCCTAAACCATAGTTTTCGCTTACGGCAAAGGCTGGTGGCAATACACCCGAATGTCTTCCCTGCGCCAATGGAAAAATGCCAAAAGGAATACCAATGGGCAATGGAACACCTTCCACTTCGGGGGTTACAGGCCCTGTTACAGCCAGCTTATTGGTAACCATCTTTATTTTGCGCGCCCGGAATGCAAAGTGAGGCGTATCCAGATTGCAGGTGGTAAACCTTGCCCTATAACCATAAAAATCTGTTTTGTTTACCTTCTTTAATACCTGTGCATTTACATACATTTCCCCATCTTGCAAATAAGTATTCTGGGTAAGCCCCTTTAATGTTTTCAAGCTAAAAAGAATAGAATCACTGATGGTCTTGGTTGCACCCTGCGTAAGATTTGGTTTGCTGTAAGGATTGCCGGTGGTATCTTTTGCCCCATAAGCCTGCACTATCTGCGTGCCCGAATTGTATTTGATGGTTGCAGCATCCAGATTTACATCCTTATTGGATACCTTGGCTTTGCCATATAACGTAAATTCTTTGGTGGGAATGATGAGTACGCCAGAATCTGATGCTTCGTAATTGATGGGTGCATCCAAACTATCCTTTGAAATATTGAGGGTATCTATCTTTTGTACAGAATCTGTCTTATTACCCAAAGAAGTATCTACTATTGCATCCTTTGGAGAAAGTAAATTAGATTTTAAACCCTTTTGCTGGATATTAAGTCTGGGAATGGTATCATAAGAAAGAAAGTCTTTGTTGGAAGAAGACAAGGAAGGCAATCCACTTGCTGTTAATTGCAACACAATTACGAACAAACTTATCCAAGCTATGGATGCCCGGATTGTTTTTACTTTATTTTTACACAGTTCCTTCATATTGTGAGGGACAAAAATAGTCGGTAAACCAACTGTAGCCTAACGAAAGGTATAATATTAACTACTTTAACTTTTATAGACATGATGACGAGAAAACATACACTGCTGTACATGCTTGGCTTTTGTGTATTACTTTTAACCTCCTTTTCTACGAAAGATGCTAACCAGAGATCAAGATTAAGAAAGATTGTGATTGATGCGGGGCATGGCGGACACGATAGCGGTGCACCTGGAAAGTACTCTAATGAGAAGGATATTGCACTGGCCATTTCCTTGAAATTGGAGGAAATGATGAAAGACCAGATACCTGATATTGAAGTGGTATTGACCAGAAGAACGGATGTATTTGACTCGCCAATTGAGAAAGCGAAGATTGCCAACCAAGCCAAAGGAGATTTATTTGTTTGCATTCACTGCAATAGTGCCGACCCGATCAGGCATAGTGAATTTGTAGGCTATAAAACTGAAACCTACAAAAAGGGACATAAAAAGCATACCCGAGAAGTAAAACAATACCACACATACAGTTCTCCAAATCCAGCAAAAGGAACGGAAACCTATATATGGGGGGCGCACAGGAATGATTTGAAGGAGCTAGCCATGAAGGAGAATCAGAGTTTGTACTTGGATAGTACCACGGCAAAATCGGTGGAAGGATTCGATGTGGAATCTCCGGAGAAGATGAATTATATCAACCTGAAAACCCGCCAGTACTTCGACAGGAGTGCTTATTTGGCACTAACCATACAACAAGAATTTGCAAAAGCAGGTCGTATAAACAGGGATGCATTGCAAAGGCAAGTGGGTATCTGGGTATTGCAAGCAGTGGCAATGCCAGCTGTGTTGGTAGAAACAGGTTATATATCTAACCCAGAGGAAGAAGATTATTTGAATAGCCCTACCGGGCAAACCGAGATAGCGCAATCAATTATCAATGCCATCAGGCGTTACCGTACATCTTTAGACAACAAAACAATTAGTACAGATTTGAATAGTGCGAAGTAGAAGGAAATCGATATTCCAGAAAGCAAAACATCCCGAAAGTTTAAACTTTCGGGATGTTTTGCTTTCTGGAA
>JANYEU010000087.1 GCA_025362915.1 Chitinophagaceae bacterium
CAACTAATGTCTTTTTAGAAAGATGTTTATTTTACAATGCTACATTCAAGCTTTTCAATGTGTTTACTATTTTAGATAGGAATTCTAATAAATTAATTCCTTACAAATATAGTGGCATACCCATCAGTTGTTGATCCGGAAAACAGAACAACATTTAATGAAAAACGTTAATGTCAAGCATCATCCAAAAAATATTTCAATCATTTTTTGTAAATAAATCCTACTAAAACCTGCCAATCCATATAAATATGCCTTTTAAATGTTAAATTTTTGTTTATTTAGCCAATAAATGCTTTTAATATAAAGTTATTACCAGTGGGCAACACATAAATGACTACTTTTAATTCTCAAATAATAACAACAATGTCTGCTGCCAACATAACCGCACAAAAAAATTACCGCACATCGTTGTTGCACATTGACTATATAAGAAAACTAGCCGAAACCGTTTCACACCTTCTTTCATTATTCACAGGCACGGTTTATCCTGCACAAGCTTCTGCACATCCTCCTGTTTAGCTTAAATAAACAGTAGGCAGTCGATAATAATCACTGTACAATCGAGAATAATCACTGTACAAACGAGAATAATCATCGTACAATCGAGAATAATCACTGTACAATCGTGAATAATCATCGTACAATCGTGAATAATCATCGTACAAGCGTGAATAATCATCGTACAAACGTGAATAATCATTGTGCAATCGTGAATAATCACTGTACAATTTACAATAATTATCATTTTTTCAAACAGAAAGAAAAAAGTTTCTGTTTAACAATTAAATTTCTTACAAATGAAAATGCCTAAGATTAGTTACATATTTATCCGTAGAATAAAAGTGGGGGATCTTGCCGGTGCTGCACTAAAGATGAACCTTGCCATATATGGCAACCTGTTGGTATTTACCGGGTTAAAACCTTTAACCGAAATACAGGTGGCTGCCTTGATAGACAATTACAATAGTACAAAAACAGCTTTTGAGTTGGGCGGAACCTTACAAAAGAATCCTTATCGTTTGGCCAGGAAAGCCTTACGTGATTGCATGGTGGCATTTGGCGTTTATGTAAATACACTTGCCATGGGCGACAAGGATATTTTGGATTTGAGTACGCTTCCATTGGAAGAAATTAATGATTTTGCAGCACAAATAACTGCTGGTGCGGTAGCTGCGGGCGTACAGGTACTGCAGGGGCTTGCCGGACAACTACTAACAGATTGTCTCCCTTTTGGCACAGGAGTAGCCTATTTGGTAATTGTAAGTGAAGGGGTGCCATTGCCCGCCGGCGTTACTGTAGGTACTAACGGACAGGTGAGGATACCGGGAGGTACCGCAAACAATATATTTGTAAGCAGCAATGGCAGCAGAAAACAAGCATTTGATGGCTGCATAGAAGGCGTAAAATACTATGTATATTATGTGCTTATGTATGGCGATGTGGTTGGAAAAATTGGCGCAGGCGTTTCTATTACCTGTAGCAAATAAGTGGTTAATGGTTAGAAAAAGCCCTTGAAGCATTTGTTTCAGGGGCTTTTTGTTTAGAAAAGTATTTGCTAATAATTTTTACTTAAGGTATATTTGAACTGTTGACTACATAATATAAAATGAGAACGGCATTGCAAGTGGATATATCTTTTGATCAGGTACTGGAATTGGTGAAACAATTGCCTATGCAGGATAAAATAAAACTATCGAAGGAATTAGAAAAAGAAGGTATAGAAACAAAACTGAAAGGGCTATTAAAGTCATTTAGTACTGACGAACTTAGTTTGGATACCATTGATGAAGAAGTTGAAACCGTAAGACAACAAATGTATGATGGCACCAAACATTAAGGTCATCTTCAACACAAATGTTTGGATTAGTTTCCTTATTGGAAAACGTTTGTCTTTTATCAAAAAGTATATTGCCTCCGGTCAAATTACCATTGTGGTTACCAAGCGTTTGTTGATGGAAATAAAAGAAGTAACCGCAAGGGATAAATTGAAAAAATACTTTCCAGCAGCTAATGTAACTGAATTGATAGAACTATTGGAAACCATTGCTGAAAACGTTGAAATAGTACCCACGCATTTTATTAATCGGCATCCAAAAGAT
The DNA here is from genome assembly GCA_025362915.1 of Chitinophagaceae bacterium. Taxonomy (GTDB): domain Bacteria; phylum Bacteroidota; class Bacteroidia; order Chitinophagales; family Chitinophagaceae; genus Parasediminibacterium. The sequence continues at coordinate 2,100 of JANYEU010000087.1, forward strand.
AATTTCCTTTTAGACCTGATAGACTTTTCAAAGGCAGATTATCTGGTTACTGGTGATAAGGATTTATTGGTACACAATCCTTTTATAACAGCAACAATCCTTACCCCGGTAGATTTTGAAAAAGAACTACAATAACAGTAGAAAATTACAGCTTACCGCCACTGTCTTAACCTAATAACATATAGTCATGGTATTTAACTAATTTCGCAGTGTATGGGGAATATTTTTAAGTGGATTATATGCATGGTTTGTTTAATTACCAATATCAATGGTTTTTCGCAAAGCCCGCTGGATGGCAGCTGGTACAGTAATGGCACTGTGGTGATTCAAGGTAGTACGAATAGCTACCTTGGCGAACTGAAACTGAAACAAAAAGGAAAAACAATATCGGGCGAGTTTAACTATTACTTCAGGGATAGCCTTTTCTCTACCAAAATAGATGGCTATTTTGATTTAAACTCCCGGTACGTCATCATCAATCCTTTTCCGGTAATACTCCATTCCACCGTTAATACGAAGAATGGGGTAGATTGCTCCATGACTGGAGAATTCATGTTGCGCATGTCTCGCGTAGGTTCTTATCTGGCAGGAAAGTTTGTGGCCGAGGATAAATACAAATATACCTGCCCGGAGATAGCCTTCGATTTTGAGAAGAATACAAATCCGGTAAGCCCGATAGATGAAGCAAAGCAAGCCACAATTGCGGCTACCGAAACAATAACACAAACAGACACACTTGCACATGTAGGCGACCCCATTGCAGCACTTATTACAAAGCAGTTTGAGGAAAGACCCAAGGATGTTTTTAAGGATTTGATAGTGGAATCTAAAACAATAGACCTAGAATTTGTAGATAATGGGGCAATAGATTACGACTCGATAAGTGTGTTTTTTAATAATAACCTTGTTTTAAAGGAAACGATGCTTACCCATATTCCTATTAAATTAAGACTTATCGTGGATGATAGTTTAGCCGTTAATGAAATAAGTATGTTTGCCAATAACGAAGGATTGATACCGCCCAATACCGCTACCCTTACGGTAACTGATGGCGATAACAAAACCGATATAGACATGACCAGTAGCCTGCATCGTACTGCCACACTAAGACTATTGCGACGGAAGAAATAAAAGAATTTTTTGGTAAACAGGGATAATTGGCAAAATACAGTTTACTTTACCCAATGAAAAGGCTGCCTTGCAAATTAATTTAACAAATATTAAATATGGCGATACGTGTAGCAATTAATCACAAGACCACTTACAGTTACGACAGATCAATTTCTTTGTCGCCGCACATATTCAGGTTGCGTCCTGCGGTTCACTCCCGTACACCCATTGAGGCTTATGCCTTTAGGATTACTCCCAAGAATCATTTTATCAACTGGCAGCAAGACCCCTTTGGTAATTTTCAGGCACGGGTGGTTTTTCCAGAACAAACAACAGAACTAAGTGTGGAAGTAGAGGTTATTGCCGATATGGTGGTAATTAATCCCTTCGATTTCTTTGTAGAAGAGTATGCCGAGAAGTTTCCGTTTACGTATGCGCCACACCTGCAAAAGGAATTAGTCCCTTACTTGGAAATAATAGAAGAAGACCCGTTGTTGATGGAATGGTTGGAGAACTTGGCAGTAAAACCAGAAACAACCATCAATGATTTCTTGGTTTTTATCAACAGAAAAGTTTATTTAGACATCAGCTATTCTATCCGGATGGAAGCGGGCGTGCAAACAGCCGAAGAAACACTGGAAAAGAAGTTGGGTTCTTGCAGGGATAGTGCTTGGTTGTTGGTACAGATACTGCGTCATTTAGGCTTGGCAGCAAGGTTTGTTTCTGGGTACTTGGTACAGTTGACCTCAGATGTAAAATCATTGGATGGCCCTTCTGGTACTGAAAGTGATTTCACAGACTTGCACGCTTGGACAGAAGTATATATTCCCGGTGCTGGTTGGATAGGCTTGGATCCTACTTCTGGTTTATTTGCTGGCGAAGGGCATATTCCATTGGCTTGTACGCCGCATTATACCAGTGCCGCCCCTGTGGTTGGTGCTACTGATAAATGCGAAACAACATTTAGTTTTTCGAATACTGTTACACGTATCCACGAAGATCCTCGTGTTACTAAACCTTATACCGACCAACAATGGGCAGCCATTGATGCCACTGGATATTTGATTGATGCAGACCTTGAAGCGGGCGATGTGCGGATGACAATGGGTGGAGAACCAACCTTTGTATCGGTAGATGATATGGAAGACCCGCAATGGAATACCACGGCCGATGGCTTGCATAAACGTAATCTGGCGCACGACCTGATATTCCGATTGAGGGATCAGTTTGGCAAGGATGGTATGTTGCATTATGGTCAGGGAAAATGGTATCCGGGTGAGCCATTGCCCCGCTGGCAATATGGATTGTTCTGGCGCAAGGATGGTATGCCGGTGTGGAAGAACAAAGAGCTGATGGCTTTGGAAACCAATAAGAAGAAGTATAATTATAAAGATGCAGAAGCAGTTGCCAAGGAACTGGCGAAGCGTTTGGCGGTACATACCGATAATGTGATGCCTGCCTTTGAGGATACCTTTTATTTTTTATGGACGGAAGGAAAGCTACCTATAAATGTTGACCCACTGAAGGCTAACCTAAAGGATAGTATTGAGCGAAGGACGTTGGCGACATTGTTGGATAAAGGCTTGGAAAATCCAACAGGATTTGTATTGCCATTGGAATGGAACTTCTGGAACCAGAGATGGCGTAGCTGTCAGTGGCAATTGAACAGACCACATTTGTTCCTAATTCCAGGAAACTCGCCTATTGGGTTACGTTTACCATTGGATTCCTTACCAGCAGTATCTAAGGATAAAGAGCCGCAACAAGTAGAAAGAAGTCTGTTTGATGTATTACCAGAACTGGAAGACTATCATGAAAATATAGAAAGCAGGTATGGTGAAGTGACCGTGCATGAAGCACCACCAGATAGGCTAAAGCAATATGAAGCAGAGCGCAAGAAAGATGCGGAAGAAAAGAAAGGCATAAAAGAAAAGGAAGGGGTAAAGAAACCTGAACCTAAGAAAGAAGAAGAGAAACCAGCAGGAAATGAGCCTGTATTTGAGATTTACACCATTAAGAAAAGTTTGTGCGTAGAGTCACGAGATGGAATGATATATATATTCATCCCTCCGGTTGATTATGTAGAGCATTACCTAGATTTGATTGCATCGATAGAAGCTACCGCCGAGAAACTACAAATTCCTGTACGGATAGAAGGTTATGAGCCACCAAGGGATTACCGTATGGAGCGCATGGTGGTTTCGCCAGATCCTGGCGTGATTGAAGTGAACATTCATCCTTCCAAGAATTGGGATGAATTAAAAAGCAATATCAACACCTTATATGAACAGGCTTTCTTCTCTCGCTTGGGTACTGAGAAGTTTATGCTTGATGGAAGGCATACGGGCACAGGCGGTGGTAACCACATTACCATTGGTGGTGCCACGCCAAGCAATAGCCCTATCCTTCGTCGCCCCGATGTATTGCGCAGCCTTATTACTTACTGGCAGCACCATCCGGGATTGTCCTATTTGTTTGCAGGTTCTTTCATTGGCCCTACAAGTCAGGCACCACGCTTTGATGAGGGATTGAATGAGAAACTCTACGAAATGGAGATAGCCTTTAGCCAAGTACCCGAAGGAGGATTCATTCCTTTTTGGTTGGTGGACAGGCTATTCAGGCATTTATTGACCGACTTAACAGGCAATACGCATCGTGCAGAGTTCTGTATAGATAAACTGTTCTCGCCAGATTCTTCTTCTGGACGGTTGGGTATATTAGAAATGAGGGCTTTTGATATGCCGCCTCACAAACAAATGAGTTTGGTACAGATGGTATTGATTCGTGGATTGATAGCCATGTTCTGGAACAATCCTTACAAGCACGACTTAGTACGTTGGGGTACAGAACTGCATGATAAGTTTATGTTGCCTCATTACGTTCGGGAAGATTTAAAACAAGTGGTAAAAGACTTGAACGGTGCAGATTATCCGTTTGACATCAGTTGGTTCGAGCCATTCTTCGAGTTCCGTTTCCCACACTATGGTTCTATTAAAGTTCATGGAATAGATTTAGAAATACGCATGGGTATTGAACCTTGGAATGTGTTGGGCGAAGAAATGAGCAGTAGCGGTACAGCTCGCTTTGTAGATTCTTCTTTAGAGAGGGTTCAGGTAAAACTGACAGGTATGAACGATGCCCGTTACATTCTTTTGTGTAATGGTGCCAGAGTGCCACTGAGGGCAACCGATGTAAAAGGAGAATATGTTTGTGGTGTACGCTATCGTGCATGGCAGCCGCCAAGTGCACTGCACCCAACCATTGGAGTAGATACGCCACTTACTTTTGATATTGTGGATGTGTGGAATGGTAGAAGCATTGGAGGTTGTACCTATTATGTATCTCATCCTGGAGGAAGGAGTTACGATACCTTCCCGGTAAATAGTTATGAGGCAGAATCCAGACGTGTAAATCGTTTCTGGAACCAAGGCTTTACGCCAGAGGCTTTGCAGGAACATATCTCCGAGATAGTTTTGCAACCTAGAAGCTTACCCAACAGGGATTCATTGACATCGGTTCAACACTATATCAAAGAGAACAGGATACCTTTTCTTTTCGATCCTCCACCATTGGAGGTGAACAAAGAATATCCAGCTACTTTGGATTTGCGCCAAAGTTGGAGCAAAAGGCACAAGGGATAAGGATTAATTAATTGTAAAGTATCATTTAAAAAGAGGCTGCCCCGTTTGTGGGCAGCCTTTGTTGTATCTTTTATACAATAAATTGATGGCAACCACCATTAAGGTTGATGGTAACCACCATGAAGGTTGATGGTAGTTACTATGAGCGTTGATAGCACGTTTCAGTAAAAAAATGAGGATTATCCACGTTTCCATAAGGTAACACACATAAAAAAAGGTCGGTTCAATCAAGAACCAACCCTTTTTTGGGCAGATGGAAAAGCTATCTGAATTAATGGTTTGATAGGATGGTGGGCGGTGCAGCAGAGAGGCTAACCCTATAGATTGTAGCGGGTGGCGGGGACTAGCGGGGGGCACAATACAAAATGTACGCTACGTACAATTTAAAAAGTACGTACTTAGCTAAAAAACATTTGTTTAATTTATATCCCCGATTGGTTCGAGAGCGATTTTATGGTGGAGTATTTGGCAAACCTACCAACAAACCCTTATAGGGCTTTGAGCCCTATAAGGGTTAACAACAGCAGCAACCCCAATTTAAGTGATGAAGCCCATGCAGTACTAGAAGCTGGCAAAACACTCTGGCAAGCCTATTTTGCCCATACCGATGTACGCACCGTGCGAGATGAACTAAAACTAAACCGTGCAGATGTAGGTTGGTATCAAGTACGTAAAGCCCTACAAGCCCGCAACGCCAGTGGCAATGTTGTGCCTGTTAGCTTCAAACCGTTTGAAGAAACGTATAAGGCACTCACAGAAAAACTGCAACCATTGGTGTATGAGTTGGGGTTCTTGAAGGCGTAGAGGGAATATTGTTTTATATTTAAACTTTTTGGGGTAACAAAATATTCGGTCATGTATTATAAGCTAAGTGCAGAACAGGAAAATCAATTACTGAATGAGCCAGAAACAGGAATGGGGTATCAGTTAATTGAGGCAAGCAAGGGTAGCAGCTATGAAAAAAAACGGTTTATTGTTTTGAACACAATAGCAGTTATTGAAATAAATGGCACGGAAGCAACCTATGTGCGTTCTATCATTAATGAGGGGATAAATAGTTTTAAAGCCAAAGCAGACTTTGTTGTGTTAAACTCAATCGTGGTTTTAAACGAAATACATCTTAGTGGCAATAGCGTTAGTGAGCCTACCATGGGAAAACAAAAAGGGGCAATGGACAACCCTATTGAAAACCCTGATGGGATAGAAATGTTTGTTCGTCTTTCTGCCTTTGAGGATGATAAAAGAGTAGATAAGATAAATAATCAGTTACTTGCTGGTAGTTTTACAACAACAATGGATGATTATTTAACGTGTAAAAAAACAAATTACAATCCAATAGAAAGATATGCCTTGCCAAACAACGATACAATTAAATTTGCATTTTATATTCAACCAAAACAGGTTGATACATTGCAAAGAGGCGTGGTTCAACCAGCCAATAATAAACGTGGTGGTGGCGAGGAAGTTTATTTTAAAAATGGCACATCGGCAGGAACATATAAAGGGCAGATACTTTATTAATTAAATTAAAGAATATGCAAACCCATACATTAAAATTACCACTAAACTTTACCACTGGTTTAC
>JANYEU010000095.1 GCA_025362915.1 Chitinophagaceae bacterium
TGATGGATGGGATTGACATTAGTTGGAAAAGACTTCCCAATGGAACCACAATAGAAGGAATGATAAAGGATGCAATTGACAGATTTAGTTTTGGGAAGCCTGACGAAAGCGTTCCTGCGCTTGCACGCATATATAAAGCCATTAAAGCCATACCAGAAAGTAATTGGCGTAATAAAAAACTACAGGAAGTGCAGGACATTATAGAAGCTTGCAGTGGATTGTTTACAGAAGCTACCACGGCGCAACAGATGATTGCCCAAGGAGATGAAATGAAACTTAATTTCTTCTTGAATAATCGTTCAAATACGCTTGTTGTCTTGCAGCATATTAATATCGAAGGCTGGGATACTACAATGAACAGTAACTTATCTATCAATCAAAATTTATCCATCAATCACATACTTCCTATTGCTGCCGATAAGCACATTTCGCAACCTTATTGGTTGGATTATCCTCTCCAAGGTGGAAGTTTTGATGTTCGAGATCAAACATTAATTGGTAAGGCAGAGAATGATCCTGCCTATCAGGTTACTTATACAGTGTTGATAGGAGGGGAGTCCTATAGCATCAAACGCCCAGTGCAGTATAAGGTGGTTGATCCTGCAAAGGGAGAATTGTATCAACCAATTGCAATCATTCCTAGAATGGAATTGAATTATACCAAAGACAATTACGTGTCTATCAATGGTATGCCTGTAAAAGCGGATGTGCATTTTAAATCGAATGTAAAGGATAGTGTTTTGTATAAGATAAAACAACATTATACTGATAATTGGAAGTACAGCGAATCGGTTATCAAGTATGGCACTTTTAATAATACAGAGAATATATGGTCTGGCACATTTACACCAAAGGATAAGAATGTTAATTCTGCAGAAGTTGCCAACCTGTACGCCAATGAGGGTATCTATGATGGCTATACAAAAACCATTGCCTACGATCATATCCCTACCATTACTTATTTTCCGAAGGCAAAGGCCAATTTGGTAAATGTGGATTGTAAGGTGGTGGGCAAAAAGGTTGGATATATAACCGGTGCGGGCGATAAAGTGCCTGATGCGTTGTTGGCAATGGGATATGAGGTTACTTATTTAAGCGAAGCCGATATAAACGAAACTACCTTGAAACAATATGATGCCATCATTACCGGTATTAGGGCATATAACCTGTTAGAATACCTTACAAACAAGCATGAAATATTGATGGATTATGTAAAGAATGGCGGTAACCTGATTGTTCAATATGCAAAAAGTAATCAGGTAGGAGCAAAGAATATATTAGTGGGACCTTATCCTTTTGTGGTTAATGGTCTGTCGAGGGTAACAGAAGAAGATGCCGCCGTTCATTTCTTATTGCCCAATAATACTATTCTAAATTTCCCCAATAAGATTACTGATAAGGATTTTGAAGGATGGACGCAGGAGCGTAGCACATACCAAGCAGAACAGATAGATTCGCATTATGAATGTTTATTGGGTATGAAAGACAGTGGTGATAAAACCGATGGCACTGGCAGCCTGCTAACTACCAAATATGGTAAAGGACGATTTACTTATGTGAGTTTGGTGTTATTTAGGCAGTTACCTGCGGGTGTACCGGGGGCGTATAGAATATTGGCTAATCTAATTGCCCACTAGTATTTGAGGATATTAACCGCAAAGTCCGCAAAGTAATTACGCCAAGTAACGCAGAGTGAGAAGTTCTTAGTGCTTCTTTGAGCCGTGGAGTCTTTGTGGCAAAATATAAACAATAGATGAACACACGCAGAGGCATTGGCATATTCGGTATAGTATTGATAGCACTAATAGTAGGGGAGTTTTTAAAGAACGTAAAGGTTGGATTGGTTATAGGATTAATCTTTGGACTTCTAGTTAGTGGATTGATTAAGAGCAGTAGAAGTTGACAGTTAACCGTTGACCGATGCACCGTTTACTGTGAGCGGTCAACCGTAAACGGTATATCGGTAAACGGTTAACGAAAAATAAACACAATGAATAAACAACATATTCCTATCTTCTCTAGTTGGCGGCAGTGGTACATATTTGTCATTGCGTTCTTGCTTGTCCTTATTGCAGGCTTTGTCTGGTTCACAAATTATTTTGCATGAGTACAATCGATTGGATAGTATTGATTCTCACTCTCACCGGCATCATTTCTTATGGGCTGTATAAAAGCAGTACAAGCAAGAATCTGGAAGGTTACTTCCTTAGCAATCGAAGCTTGCCGTGGTACCTTGTTTTGCTGAGCATCATGGGTACACAGGCCAGTGCCATCACGTTTCTTTCTGCGCCCGGACAGGCATTTACTGATGGGATGCGTTTTGTGCAATACTATTTCGGTCTGCCTTTGGCAATGGTTATCCTTTGCATCACCTTCGTTCCCCTATACAATCAGTTACAGGTTTTTACAGCGTACGAGTTCCTCGAAAAGCGTTTCGACTCTCGCACCCGCACTTTCACTTCTTTTCTATTCCTGCTATCCCGCGGGCTTTCCACAGGCGTAAGCATCTATGCGCCGTCCATTATCCTGTCTTCCTTATTGGGTTGGGATATCTTTTATACAAACATCGTAATGGGCGGATTGCTGATAATATACACCGTAAGTGGGGGCGCAAAAGCCGTGGCATATACCCAAAAGATACAGATGGTTATCATATTGGTGGGTATGTTTTCCGCAGGATATTGTATGATGCACTACCTGCCTGTTGGTGTAGGGTTTAAACAAGCATTGCAATTAAGTGGAGTGGGAGGGAAGCTCAATGTGATAACCACTGGCTTTACAGGCAAGGGCTTCGACTGGAAAGACAAGTACAATATCATCAGCGGGGTTATTGGTGGATTCTTTCTCGCACTATCTTATTTCGGTACGGACCAATCGCAGGTTGGGCGTTATCTCACTGCAAAGGATAGTACGAGCAGTAAAATTGGCTTACTCATCAATGGACTGGTAAAAGTACCCATGCAGTTTCTTATCCTGTTGTTGGGTGCTATGTTATTTGCCTTTTATCAGTTCAATGCGGCACCAGTTTTCTTTAATAAGGCCCTTGCCAACGAAGCCCATCAAACGGTGTATAATGATGCTCTTTCATCCATTGAAAAGAACTATTACAACCTACAATTGCAGCAGCAAAGCAATAGTAAACAGTACTTGCTACACCCAACCGACCCATTATTGAAGGGTAATATAAAGGAAGGAGCAGCAAAGCTTACCACCATCCAAAAGCAGTACAAGGCTACTTTAAAAAAGGCATTGCCCGAAGCTGATACCAATGATACCAACTACATCTTCCTTCGTTTTGTGATTGATTTCCTGCCAAAGGGATTGGTTGGTCTATTGATAGCCATCATATTTATGAGTGCATGGGGTTCCATTGCCGCGGCTTTGAATGCCTTGGCTTCCTGTACGATGATTGACTTTCATCGAAGGATAAAAAAGGATTACACCCGCTTCGAACATGATGGGGCAATATGCAACTACGAGTATAAGACTTCCAAACTGTATACACTGGCTTGGGGAATATTTGCCATCATAACCGCCGAGTTATCTTCTGGCATTGGCAGCCTGATAGAAGCCGTAAACATAATGGGTTCTTTGTTTTATGGAGTCATACTCGGTATCTTCCTGGTGGGCTTCTATCTCAAGTCCATCAATGGGAAGGCTGTGTTTTATGCCGCCCTCATCAGCGAGG
>JANYEU010000162.1 GCA_025362915.1 Chitinophagaceae bacterium
GGTGGTGGAACGATGTTTCGCATGGCTTGACAAATGCAGGAGACTTTGGAAGAACTGTGAACGCAAACTCAATACAAGCCTACAATTCATGGTACTCGCATTTATCGCCATCATACTCAGAAGATTATGAACAGGTTCTAACAAACATAGGCAGTGTAAAAGCAATAGGCAGTGGGGCAAATGGGTATCAGTTTACAGATAACAATCCAATAAATGGCATCAACTACTACAGCCTTAAAAGTGTGGATAAGGATGGGAGTTTTGCTTACAGCAAAGTTGTTTCAGTGCAGTTAACCGTTAACCGATTACCGTTAACCGTAGTGCCTAACCCTGCAAGGAATGTAGTTACCTTACAGGGCAATCATATTATTTCTGTACAGGTGGTAGATAATATGGGTAAGGTGATAAAGATTGTTTCTTTAGAAGATGCTTGTAACCCAACACTGTCTGTGAGTGGGTTACAAGCAGGGGTATATCATCTGCGTGTTCAAACTACTGATGGCAAGGTGAGTGAAGTAGGCTTTGTGAAGGAATAGGCTTTCGCAACAGGATAATTCTATTCCATTGAGAAGAATAAAACCTATCAGTTTGGTAGGATACTTATCTTTGCTCTCTAAATTTTAATACCATGAGTTTACGACTAGGCGATATCGCACCAAATTTTCAAGCCAAGACTTCTATTGGCGATATAGATTTTTATGAGTACTTAGGTTCTAGCTGGGGGGTACTGTTCTCTCACCCTGCTGATTATACACCTGTTTGTACCACAGAGCTGGGCAAGACTGCCTTTTTGCAGGACGAGTTTGCCAAGCGCAACGTGAAAGTGCTGGCACTAAGCGTGGACAGCCTAGAGAAACACGAAGGTTGGATTAAGGACATTAATGAAACGCAACATGTAACAGTTGGATTTCCCATTATTGCGGATGAAGACAGAACAGTGGCTAACCTGTACGACATGATTCACCCAAATGCATCTGAAACCTTTACAGTGAGGTCTTTATTTATCATTGGACCAGACAAAAAAGTAAAACTATTTATTACTTATCCTGCTTCTACCGGACGAAACTTCAATGAGGTATTGCGCGTGCTAGATAGCTTGCAACTAACGGCAAATTATAGTGTGGCCACTCCTGCCAACTGGGAACATGGGGAAGATGTGATAGTAGTGCCTGCCATTAAAACAGAAGATGCCATTGCCAAGTTTCCGAAAGGAGTAACGGTGGTAAAGCCTTATTTGCGCTACACACCACAACCCAACATAGACTAGTGTTATTTATTTATTCCTTTAATAAAAAGTCCCAGTGCAGTGCATCGGGACTTTTTTATTAGCTAAGGGTGAAGAGAACAGGGCTTATTGGTTAGTTTGGAGATACTAAAGCGGGTAAACTAACCACATAACACAGCCAGATATAAGGATAATTGAATAACATATTTTAGTCTATATGTAACAATTTAGAAAAGTTTAAATACTTTATATAAAGAAATTATCCCGATAACAGTTTGGAGTTGTATTTTTACCGCCAAATAATCAATTATGAAACTTTTTGTAGGTGGACTATCTGCCAATTTGGATGATGTAGATGTGAAAGAAATGTTTGAGCTTTATGGCGATGTTCAGTCTGCGGTTTTAATTAAGGATAAAGCTACAGGTAAGAGCAAGGGCTTTGCATTTATAGATATGCCTAACGATACTGAAGGCAAGGAAGCAATGGATTTATTGGATGGAGTAGCTATTTTTGGTAAAAAGATAGCTGTAAAACTAGCCGAAGAGCAACCTCCAAGGGGTGCTGGCGGTTCTTCTGATTTCCGTAGGAATGATCGTAATGACAGCCGTGGCAATAGATTTGAACCAAGAAGCAACAATGATAGAAGACGATACTAATCATGAATAACATTACTCTTTACAAGTATGTGGGAGCCTTTTAATCCAATATTGGGCTAATCTTTTTCTTTGAGAAAATAAATTGAGAAAATAAACGTTATATATGAAGGTGTTTATTATTAATATAAATACCCCTTCATATTTAGCAACCAATAAAAGCATTTGCATGAATAGGTTTATAACATTTTTGGCTTTGGCAACACTGATAGTTTCGCAATCTTGTGAACCTAAGAAGCCTCTTTATACCGCACCCGCAACTGTGCAAAGAGTTGACCCTCCTGCTGCTAAAGACCCGTATGTCCCTTTTACAAGGGAGCTTTTTGATAAATTAAGTGCTAATAATATAGATGTAAAACTTGTTCAGTTTTATATTGACCAGCAATTAGTGCTTACCCGTTACCTAAGTAATGATCAGGTTTCAGTAAAAAATGGAATTATCAAGTTTAACAATGGAAAATATGTTAATGAGATAGTTATTCCTCAATACACACCTGTCGTTTGCGAAGCTGTTGAAGGGGATGGTCTTAGGGTTAATGCAGAATCAAACCCTAATACTACACTCAAGTTCTTAAACTCAAAACAATATTCTCCTGTTAACTACATTTTCAACCCTGACAAATGGAACAAGGATGGTACCATTGAAACCGTCTATGATGGTAACAAATACTCTGTATCTTGCCCTACCTGTTCTACCAATCAGGCAAATGAGGCAAAGCTTGTAGTAAAACAAAGTGCTTTGGATAATTTGGATAAGCAAAGCAAAACTCTTCCGGGGAGAAAGATTGGCAGTATGATTTCCGTTGGTAACCCTAGTCCTACCAACGGAAATAGATACTAGAAATATTAGATACTAGAAATAAAAGAGCGTGTGGGTAGACTTAC
>JANYEU010000249.1 GCA_025362915.1 Chitinophagaceae bacterium
TGGTGGAACGATGTTTCGCATGGCTTGACAAATGCAGGAGACTTTGGAAGAACTGTGAACGCAAACTCAATACAAGCCTACAATTCATGGTACTCGCATTTATCGCCATCCTACTCAGAAGATTATGAACAGGTTCTAAGAAAAGCATTGCGTTCCTTGTGGTAAAACTTCTTGAGTGGTAACCTATAATTTAATCCCAGAAAAAATGTTCAATCGTTATCGTTAAAAACTTTCTTTTAATTTTCGTTAGAAAATACGTTTACCCTATTTTTGCGCCGCGCTAAAAAACATGGTGCAACCTCAATATGTCAGTATTAGTAAACAAGGATTCTAAAATTATCGTTCAGGGTTTTACAGGAACTGAAGGAACTTTCCATGCCACTCAAATGATTGAGTACGGCACTAACGTAGTAGGTGGTGTAACCCCGAATAAAGGTGGAACGCTACATTTGGATAAACCAGTTTTTAATACTGTAGCCGATGCGGTAAAAACTACTGGCGCTAACGTGAGTATCATTTTTGTTCCTCCTGCTTTTGCCGGAGATGCAATAATGGAAGCTGCTGAGGCTGGTATTGCCTTGGTGGTTTGTATTACAGAGGGTATCCCAGTGCAGGATATGGTGAAAGTTAAAAATTTTTTATTGGGGAAGACAACCCGTTTAATAGGACCAAACTGTCCAGGTGTAATTACTGCCGACGAAGCTAAAGTGGGCATCATGCCAGGCTTTATCTTTAAGAAAGGAAGAATTGGTATCGTTTCTAAATCTGGCACTTTGACTTACGAAGCTGCCGACCAAGCTGTAAAAGCTGGTTTGGGTATTAGTACTGCAATCGGTATTGGTGGTGATCCAATTATTGGTACACCTACTGTGGAAGCAGTAAAATTGTTGATGGATGATCCTGAAACTGATGGCATCATCATGATTGGAGAGATAGGTGGTAGCATGGAAGCTGATGCTGCTTATTGGATAAAAGAAAATTCAACAAAACCTGTTGTTGGTTTCATCGCTGGTCAAACTGCGCCTCCGGGTAGAAGGATGGGTCATGCTGGTGCAATCATCGGTGGTGCTGATGATACTGCAGAAGCAAAAATGAAGATTATGGCTGAATGTGGTATTCACGTTGTAGCTAGTCCTGCTGACATTGGTAAGACGATGGCCGCAGCTTTGGCAGCTTATAAGAAATAATTGTGTAGGCAAATAGGATATAGGCAAGGAGGCAAAGAGTGAAGAAACTTCAAACTCTTTGCCTCCTTGCCTTTTCACCCCTTCCCTCTTTTCCTATTGCCTCTTTGCCTAATTTTGTCATCATGAATAAGAAAACAGTTGTTATAGGTGCATCCGAAAACCCTGAGCGGTATAGTTATCTGACTGTAAACAAACTTATCAGCCATCAACATGAAGCGATAGCCATTGGAAAGAAGAAAGAATATATCGGAACTATACCCATCATTACTGATAATCCTGTAGTATATAGTGTGGATACTGTAACTCTTTACCTAAACCCAACCAACCAAAAAGATTACTACAATTATATCCTTTCATTACACCCCAAAAGAATCATATTTAACCCCGGTGCAGAAAATAAGGAACTGTACAAACTAGCAGTAGAAAATAATATACAACCGATGAATGCCTGCACGCTTGTTTTGTTGAGTACGGGGCAGTATTAGGATATATCTTCTTGATACGGAAATCATTTCACTAATTTCATTCTTTGATAAACTTATCCAATAGCTTATTTCCTTTGCCGTTAGTCAATTCTATTATATAAACACTTGCTGCTAAATGACTTACATCAAGCGTGATGGACTTGCCGTTTACCAATACATCTAGTTTACTATAAGCTTCCTTCCCTGCAACAGTTGTAATTCTTACCTTATACAGACTGCCGGTTGCTGCTCCTGAAAGTGTAATATTTACCTTCTTCTGAATGGGGTTAGGGCTAATTGATAATTGACTTTTGATAATTGATAATTTTAAGGTTACCTCCTTAGTATAACTGAATTTTCCTGTGTCATCAATTGATTTAATGCGGTAGTATAACGTATTTTCCCCTGTTGGCAAGCTTGCATCCTGTATGGAATATATCGCAACACCTGTTGACTTACTATTGTTTATAGAAGCAAAGTGTATTCCGTCTGTACTCCTTTCTAAACTGTAGGAAGTAATATTGGCTTCATTTACGACCTGCCATTTTACCAAAACACCATCTAGATTTTGCGTAGCTGATATGCCCACAAAGTTTACAGGAAGTGTAACTGCTCTCCTCAAGATTACCCTGAACCTGTTGCTGCCTTTGCTGGAAGTGTCGGTGGTAACATTGAAACGATAAGTGGGATTGTGGCGCATATTGGCGACTACGCCTAAAAACTTATCAAGCAATGTAATGCTTTGGCTTTCATCTATTGTTTCCAACTGGCTAAATGCAATTGAATAAGTACCCGTTTTAATGCTTACTCCCAGTTGTGTAATGCTTGAGGAAGCAGTATCCGGCATTTCGGCAATTGCCAATCGGTTGCTGCCCTTATAAGAAACCAATGCCTGACTGGTGAGGCTAAATGAGGTTGCATCGAGTTGTTGATTGTAATTTATAGAGCCCAGTTTGGAATAGACAAGCAGTATCTCATCCAACCTGATATTGTTAGAATTGTACAAACCAATCCTGATACTTTTCTCTTCTGCTCCAAAGTATTGTGTGTTTGGCAGGACACCATTTGTTTTGTGTGCTTCGGCAAATGTGACACTGCCATTGGTGTTTGCTTCCACAAAGAATGCCTGACCACTGGCTATATAATCGCCGTTGGCATTATCATAACCAAATGCACCATTGGCAATATTACCATTGGCATAAGTGGAGAAATTGCCAGAACCAAATGGGCTGAACATCCACATTTTGTTATTGACAATGCCGTTACTTGCCTGAAAAGCCGAGAAGCTAATCTGGCTAGGATACGGATTTGCCAACAACGTAAATGTGTGTACGGACATATCATTTAACGCAATGGATAAGTTACCCGTGATCACCGTACCTGTAGCACTCAAGGTAACGGCTTCGGGTGCTGCCGGACTAATAGAATTTAATTGGTTATAGCAGCTAACACCGCTGGTACTGCTATTTCTATCGCCACGAATGTTTACGGAATAACCAATTCCCGGAACAAGATTGGCACTTGTATTTGCCATGCCTGCATAGTGAGTACCATTGGTAGTTGTGGCTGTATAAGTAAGTATTGTTTTGGCATTAGAAGCGGTAGCATCAAAGCCATTGGTATTGTATTTATCTGTAGAACCGCCATTACCAGATGTACTGCCACAAACCACTCCACCCGTTCCTGAACCGGTTACATATATCTGTTGTTGCCAGGTATTTCGGATAGTTTGCATAACAGGGCTACCAATGAAACTATATCTACGGGCGGTCTTGGCTGTTATGTATCGCTCAACTGTTACATTGCCTGTAAGGTAACTTCCAGTTCCTCTGCCTATACGTGCAGTCTTGGAGGAAGAAGACTTTAGTGTGAGGAAACCACCTGTATTCAATGTACCCAAAGTAGGAACAACAGAATCGGTAATGTTTAATTGACTGCCGATAGTTACACCAGCACTGTTATTTA
The DNA here is from genome assembly GCA_025362915.1 of Chitinophagaceae bacterium. GTDB lineage: Bacteria > Bacteroidota > Bacteroidia > Chitinophagales > Chitinophagaceae > Parasediminibacterium. Next base: position 3,617 of record JANYEU010000249.1, read on the forward strand.
TTTTTAGACCGCCAATAGTACTTGTACTAAATACAGAACCTTGTATTATTTGTGCTGATGAGCCATTCAATTCGAGCATGCCAGTAGTAATATTCAAAGTGCCAGCGCTAGCAATACTTCCTGCTACCTGTAATATTCCTGTAACATTGAGAGTCGCACCAGAAGCAATAGTCAGGTTATTGACTAGAGAAGTGCCACTGATGGTTGGATAAAAAGAAGAAATAGGAATTGTGACATTGGTAGAACCTGTAGGTAAATTAGATGCACACCAGTTGGTATTAGTAGCCCATGCAGTATTTGCCCCTATCCATGTGCCTGCAGTACAGGTTGTGTAAATGAGATTAATGTTGTTTGAGGCAAAGCCAATGCTGAATGTACCTGAAAAGCTATTGGTAATACCAGAAGTATTCACTGTGATGTTGGCAATGGAAGGTGTGGTGCCTGTATAAGTTCCTATCACCCAATTGTATGTATTGGCACTTACAAAGCTGGCAATGGTTCCATTTATTGCCACTGTAAAGTTAGAGCCAGAGGTTGCGCTATTGGTAAGAGTACCTACAATCAGGTTATCCCAATCTGTTCCAGCAGTACCAGTTGTTTTATTTACATCAAAGTGATAGAATCCACCAGCTTCTAATGTAAGATTACCTGTGGTTAAAGTTCCCATTGATGCAGATCCAGCCGGGCTGATTGTTCCCGATAAGTCAACACTTCCACTAGCCGAACCTGTGCCACTTAATGTACCATTGGCGCCAATTGATACGGCAGAACTAGATGCTAAGGAACCAGTAGAATTTATATTGAGTGTACCCGCGCTTACCGTTGTAGTACCCGTATAAGTATTTACATCTGCAAACGTTTGAGTGCCGATACCACTTTTTATTACAGAAACAGAACCTGTAATAACACCTGAGTTTGTTGTAGTGGCATTGCCGTAAGCATTGGTGGTAGAAGAGTTAATGGTTAATGTAGCCGCACCAGTAGAAGTAATTGTATTTTTTGTTGCAGTGCCATTTGTACCAGAAACTGAGATTAATCCGGCAATAGTTTGGTTATTTCCACTCATATCAAAAATACCGAGGTTGGTACTTGATGCTTGCCCTATGCTGAGTACTGTAGTAGCTGGTAGTGCATTGGCTGTTAATTGTATTGTGCCATTATTCAGTGTGGTTGCGCCTGTGTAAGTGCTTGCCCCACCCAAGATAAGTGTACCACTTCCTTGTTTTGCCCATGCACCAGCCACGCTTGGTTTATCAGCAATCACACCATTGTAAGTAAGTACACTTCCAAAGTTTATGTTTATGGCAGTACCCGCAGTTGTTCCTACTTGTATGCCCCTTTTGCTATCCAGCGTATAACTAACCGTGGTACTGTTATCCGTACCTACAGCCGTCATTTTTCCTCCATCAATAATTATGGATGCTGGCGTTAAAGAACCTGGTACTGCACCAAAACTACCATCATTAGCAAAACCTACTTCATCGGCAGACAAGGTGACTGCACCAGTAAATGAATTAGTGCCACCCATTGTTATCACTCCCGCTCCTACACCATTAAATATAAGACCAAAACTACCAGATATACCCCCTGTTAACTGCCTAATGGCACCAGCACTTGTTGAATTTGTTATAGTAGGGGTTACAGTTAGCACTGTAGGCATTCCGTACGTATCTGTTCCTGTACCAGATAGAGCAAAGTTCCCTCCTAAATTAAGACCACTAGAGTTAAAAGCATTGCCCGTAGATTGTATAGTGCCACCATTTATGGTAAGTGCGCCACCCCCAAAACTATTTACAGAGGTAACTATTACTGTTCCTGCATTGATGGTGATACCTGCCGGTGCACCTGATGTGTTGATAGAACCGCCGATGTTCCATGTACCCGCCGAGGTTTTCTTAAACCCTGTCCCTATGGCAGTAGATACGAGTTGAGATCCCCAATTAAAAACACAACCATTACAAACATCGATGGTAATTATTTTACCATTGGTGGAAAACGTTCCTGCCTTTGTCATAGTAACAGCTGTGGTTGTTCCTGTTAGGGTGATGTTTCCTACTTGCTGATTGGTTACAAAGATGGGTGTTGAATTGGCAGAAAATATTGCATTGTAAGTGTTAGTCCAACTTGTACCGCCCGTTGCGGTAGGTGTTGTACTCCAGTTGGCTCCCGTCCAAGATTGTGAAGCAGCACCATCGGTACGCCAATAGACTGTTTGAGAATACACCTTACTGAAAAATAGTGTTGTTGCCAGCAATAAAAGAAAGCAGAAGATTCTGAGCAAAAGCGATACTGCAATGTTTGCCGCAATACGCTGTGTTAAAAAATGCTTGTTCATATCTATTTTTTTTTGTGATTAATACCAAAAAACCAACCGAACCGAGACAAGCCTTTCTTTCTGCTAATGGCAGAGCAAACGTATTATTTTACCTATACTCATTTATAAATCCTTGAAATGTAATCGTGAAAGCGCAAGTCTAAAATGGAAATGTTTTTATGGATAACCAAAAGTAGTCTTTAATATTTTTTCTTAGATTATTTTATTATGTATATTTTTTTTTGGAGCAGGTCATATTTGGTTAATCATATAGATAATTCGTGTTTGATTGGTTCAAGAGATTTTAGCCCATAATAGAAACATTTTACAATACCCTTATAAACAAAAAAGATCCCCATTTTTTACGGGAATCTCTTATATAGCTGTTTGCATTCTCTCTGATTATTCTTTCACAAACTTATCCATCAGTTTATTGCCTTTACTATTGGTAAGCTCTAGTACATATACACCAGCAGTCAAATTATTTGCATCAAGCGTGATGGACTTGCCACTTACCATCACATTAATCTTACTAAAAGCTTCCTTGCCTGCAATAGTCATAATTCTTATCTTATATGCATTCCCCGAAGTTGTACCTGCAAGTGTAATATTCAACTTGCTTTGTACAGGGTTGGGGTAAATGGAAAGAGTAGTGAGTGATAAGTCGTGAGTAGTGTTCGTGCCTGCTATAGGTAGACAAAAAAGTCAACTTATGAAGCAGACAACAAAGGAGAAATTAGAGATTAAGGGTCGTAGGATTTTTTCGGAGACATTGAAGAAGCAAGTGGTCAAGGAGTTGGTAAGCAAGCGTGTGAGTGTGCATCAGCTAATGCGTGAGCATCAGGTTAGCTCCACAACCGTTTACCGCTGGTTGTATAAGTATTCACCTTTTCACGAAAGGAAGTGTACCTTGGTTGTTCAAATGGAAAGTGAAGCAACAATAAACGGGGATTTGCAAAAGCGGATTGCGGAATTGGAACTTGCAGTGGGTCAGAAACAATTGGAGATAGATTTCCTGAACAAGTTATTCGAGGTGGGAAGTGCAGAGTTGGGTTTGACCTAAAAAAAAATTTCAGCATCCAACCATCGAATGGTTCAGGTGTCACCAAGGTAAAGGGGGCATCATGATGCAATCTGTGTTTTTGTTGTGTGGCATCAGCCGACAGGCTCATCATCAAGCCTTGTTGAGGTCGAAGAATGAGGCGGTAAAGTATGAATTGTTCATCCGGTTGATGGAACAGGTTCGGGAGATTCATCCTGGTATGGGTTTGCGCACAATGTACCTTATGTTGCAGCCAGAGGGCATAGGAAGGGACAGTTTTGTATCGTTGGGGCTACAGGAAGGTTTCAGGCTCAAAACGATAGAAAAGTACACTAGGACCACTTATAGCACCAAATCAAACAGGTATAAGAATCTGCTTGGGGAGGTGGTCCTGACTGGCATCAATCAGGTTTGGAGTGGCGACATCACTTATTATTATGGGTTTGAACATTTTTATTATATCGTCCTGTTGATGGATGTCTATTCAAGAAGGATAGTCGGTTACTGTCTGTCGGATAACATGAGGGCAGAAAATAATTTAAAGGCATTGAAGATGGCCATAAAGACAAGAGGTGTTGTGCATTATAATGAAACACTGATACATCACTCGGACAAGGGGACAAGTACGCCAGTGACCTATATACGGAAACATTGGACAAAGTGGGGATTCGTATCAGCATGTGTAATGAGGTGTATGAGAACACCCACATTGAGCGGTTGAACCAAACCATCAAGAACCAGTACCTGTACAGGATGTCGATAACAACAGAAAAAGAATTGATATTAAAATTGGATGAAACAATAAAAAGTTACAATGAGACAAAGCCCCATGAAAGTTTGAAGGGAATGTCTCCAATACAATATGAAAAGAGTCTGGGGGAAATAAATGAAGAAGATAGGGTGAAAATGACCATATTTACAGCGGCAGAAAAAAGCTTTTATCAATCAACAACCCAAATGGAGTTGTTTA
>JANYEU010000257.1 GCA_025362915.1 Chitinophagaceae bacterium
TCTACAATTGTACCTGTAGCCTTGTACCAAACACCATTTGCTCCTGCAATATAAAACCCTGTTAGTGCAGTACCCGAAGAGAACTTCATTCCAGAACCTCTATGCGTAAACAATAGCTTTGCCTTGTTTCCTTGAACGCCCATCTTTTCAAACACGGGGCCAGAATACTCTAAGGTATCGTACCCATAATCGCGGGCTAAAGCTATTAACGATAATCTTCTACCGGCTTCGTGTTTATTAGGGAAATGCCAAGTACCCGTACCCAAATCTACGTTTACCGTCATGCCCGTATTAGGCACTGCCAATACCGAACGTTGTCCTTCGCGGAGCTGTACCCTAAGGCTTAAGCTATCAACTGGTGGTTTGGTATCGAATAGGGTAATCTGACCATAATAGAAAGGGAAGTCGCCCTGTCCCCAGTTTGCCCTCCACGATGTAATGAGCTTTTTAAACCTTTCGCCATATAATGGGGTGGTCAGTGTATCGCCTGCGTTTTGCTCGCCGTGCATACAGATGGTGCCTTTTATTGCGTAGGTTAACACAGGCGCAAGAAATTGGTTGTACTGACCACTAATGTTGGTGGTTGCAAATCCTTTAGGAAGCGTTTGGTTCGAGTCGCTGGCAAAGGTGGTAGAATCCAACCATCCTTCTATAAAAGTACCTCCTACGGCGGTTACTAATAAGCCTACTGCACAACCTAGTTTTTGTTGCAATGCCTTGCCAAAGAAATAAGCCGTTGCCGAACAACCGCCAGCAGTTGATGGCGATATAGCATGCCAGCCTACGTTTGAACCCAGTGTTGAATAACGGTAATCTATATATCGCAACATAGAATCGTGTGCATTGGCAATGGTATCCATATAATCCCAAGCAGAATCATTGGTTACATAATACGACAATCGGGTATCCATATTCGATTGTCCAGCGCAATTCCAAACCTCACCAACATATATATCGGTAAACGTTACGGTATTAACGCCCTTGATGGTCATTGTTAAAGGTCCGTTTGCAATCATTGAATCAAGTACAATTCTCCATTTGCCATCAGCACCTGCTACTGTATCTTTTATTTGTCCGTTAAAACTAAGCGATACTTTTTCGCCTGCAGCCGCAGTCCCCCATACTGGCACAGGCATATTACGCTGCAACACCATGTGGCTGGTGAAGGGCAATTTTATCACAATTTTAGCTTGCAAGCTTAGAGAAGAAAACAAAAGGATTAACCCCAAAAGGACAAACCGACAAATAAGCCTAGATTTATTATACATTATTATACAATTATAAGTATTCTGCAAAAATTATAGTTTCTCGAACCTACTTGAAATACTTTGCGTGTTATTTCTCAAGGTAATTACATGGCTGCCTGCCGCCAAACCTGAAAGGCTTATCTGACAATTGTTCTGACCACTAGTTGCATGGATGGTAACCTCTTTTACTACAATACCTTGTGCATTGACAATACTTGCCACTAGTAAACCTTGTTCCTTTATATAAAAGCTCAGTGTAACATTGTCCTTTGCAGGGTTAGGGTATAGTTTTAACGCATTGTCTTTGGTGGTAAAGCTGACCATTACAACATTGCCATAAGTAGCTTTTCCATTTCTATCCACTTGCTTTATGCGGTAATAGCTTACGCCTTTTAAAGGAGAATTATCTGTAAAACCATAGTCTGCCTTTTCGATACTGTTACCCTTGGATGCTATTTTATTAATAGTGGTAAAACTGGTTCCATCAACAGAACGTTGCACTTCAAAATGATCATTATTTTGTTCTGTAAGTGTAGCCCAATGCAATACTGCTACAGTGTTTTCCTTCGTTATGGTTAAAGGAAGAAACTTGATAGGCAATGGATTCCCTACGGTTGTACCTGTAGCTTCCAAACGCAAATAATCGTACATGATGTCTCCATCAGTACCACCTCCGGTAATGCGTAAGGAAAGCGTAATTACATTATTACCTGCCTTTAGATAATTGCTAGGAAATGTTAGCCGCACATCACCAAATGCACCATGTATCCCCTTACGCAACATGGCATCAGAATAATTAGGCATATAGGTACCGGTAGTAGCCTTTGTAATGAGCGTGCCGTTTACATAAGCAATCAATCCCATACTGTTAGCAGCAGCAGCAGCAATATACAACGATGCATTAGTACCGGCAGTAGGCGCATTTGCCAAGCTGAAATTTACTTTCGAAACAGGTGCGGTCTTATAATATCTGGTATCATAATTCTGCACAAAATTCCAATCGGTTGCCCAGTTACTAGTACCAATGGTATAGTTTACATTATTAGGGAACTCGCGGGGATAATTCATAAATATTGCCCAGTTTGAATCGGGATAATTATTACTCGTAAACCAATCATTGCCATGTAAAAACTCTGTTGCATTACGGTCAGGCACCCCAATTTCCCATACCGTAGGGGCAATCCTGTCGGGCGTCCAAACCACATCACCCAAATTCAAGGTGTCGCCTCCATTCAGCTTAACAAAATTAGGTTTTGTTAACTGCCCTGCACAACCAGGCCCAAAAGCGTAAAAGTTATAACCAGAGTCGGCAATTACATGCGGTATTGTAAAATAACCTGCACTATCGGTTTTAACCCAAAACTGGTAGGGCGTACCAAATAGCTGAAACTCCTTAACCGGCTTGCCAGTTTGCGAACGGGATAAACCCACCCAGTTGTTTGCAGCCGAAATATTAGGGTTGGTATCATTAATAACCAAGTGACCCATTACCACGCCACGCCCAGAGTCGTGTACATAAAACCCATTATTAAACCAGGTAAAAGGCCACGCATTTTGTTCTGTCTTAGCCTGTGCCTTGGCATCTTCCCATAACGCCTTCCAGGCATTGGGCGTACCCGCAGGAACACTATTACAATAAATTAAGAATGGACCATATACTTTTTGCCCATAAACACCAGCGTCTGCCACATAAGAGTCTCCCATACCGAAATGTCCACCGTTCAGCATGTTTAGAATTGTAGGACCAACATGGCACATCAACTCACGCTTCATAGGCCCACCATTGTAATATTCCTTGCTTGGTGCAGTAATCCATATACCCAAGTTTTTGGTGGTGCTACTCCAACCCCAAACATCAGTTGTACCAAAATCAGCACTATAATCGTACTTACATTCATATTTATTGGCGTAAATGCCAGATAGCCAACGGTACACTTCCTTAGGGGCTCCCCCCCAAGGTACAGTTGCAGTGGAATCGCCACCATTATAATAGGGCATTTGCTTGTTACGCAAAGAATCTACACTCAACCAATTAAAGGTAGAGCCTACATAACCAGCCATCCGCCATTCGCCGGTAGAAGCACTAGGATAACTTACCGGATGTGTAAATGTGGCTGTGGCATACAACCCTTGCGCACCCCGTGGCAACGAATAACAGACATCCAAATCAAGTGCCACCGAAGTGTCGCCTTTCCATACCTTACGAAACCGTACTTCGGCGTAATTGCCACCATTAGTAGCAGGATCAACTGATATTGAACACACCCCACCGCCAGGACTCATTGACGACCAATACAATTGCCCGCCCCTATAACCACCCGAAAGTAAGTTTGTGGTTCCAAATGTGTAATTTGTAACCATTGCCGATGCCTTATTGATGGTAATGGAAACAATGCCATTCTTTAAGGTTACAGTAGTAGATGTAGAAGTTACGGTTACGTCTGGTCCGGTGCCAGTACCACCTCCCGGTACATTTCCAGTCTGTGCAAGCACGTTACAACAGAAAACAGTAAATAGAAGCGAAAGAACAGTAAGATAACTTTTAATCATAACAAGCATATTTGGGGTGCAAGCTATGGCGGCATATAAAATTAACTGTCATACACTATCATAGAGGTTTGTGGTTAAACTATTTGGTTTTTCCGATTAGTATAACTGCCTATTATCAAACCAGTAATCCAGCTACTTTTCTTTATCTCCCATTGTAAGATAAAGAATCGGTCCCACCAACCACACAAACAAAATAATAAGTATCCAAAACAATATTGTGGAAAGGGCTAGTTGTTCTTTTTTAATGAGTTTTATTAGGGCTACTATAAATAGAATGATAGAGATTGCTGAAATGAAAAGCAAAAAGAAAAGTAATCTTGGATCAGGTGTTAATAATTTCATGGCACTGTTTATTAAAGGGCAATTGATTTTTCAAAAGTATATAAAACATCAATACAATCATGCGTGTGCATTTTATATCCCATAATGCTTCATTATACGTAGTAATAATCTATAGCTTATTGACAATCTGCTACAACTTATTGGAAAAAAGCTATAGCTTATCGGCAATCTGCTACAACTTATTACTAATATATGTCAGCCGTTTCTTCATCAATCAACAATTAAAAAAAAGCTCATTCTGTCACCCAAAAACAATTAATACTGCTAAAGCGACTTGAAAGTATAACCATAAAAACAGTTTACTAATGCTAGTCTGCCATTTTTTCATTTAAAACCGTGATGGCACAATGATTGACTTTTGGGCAAAAGAAAAAATAAATATTATGGGCAAAATAATTGGGATAGACTTAGGTACAACGAACAGTTGCGTATCTGTAATGGAAGGTAACGAACCTGTTGTGATAGCTAACGAAGAAGGAAGGAGAACCACCCCTTCGATAGTTGGTTTCTTGAAAAACGGTGAACGTAAAGTGGGTGATGCTGCAAAACGTCAGGCAATCACTAATCCTCAAAACACTATTGCTTCGGTAAAGCGTTTTATGGGTCGTCGTTTTGATGAAGTAACCGAAGAAATTACACACTGGGGTTACAAAGTAGTTAAAGGTGACAACAATACAGTACGTGTTGATATAGACGGACGTTTATATACACCACAGGAAGTTTCTGCAATGGTTTTGCAGAAGATGAAGAAAACCGCTGAAGATTATCTAGGTGTTGAAGTGACAGAAGCGGTTATTACCGTACCTGCCTATTTTAACGATGCACAACGTCAGGCTACAAAAGAAGCGGGCGAAATTGCTGGATTGACTGTTAAGCGTATTGTAAACGAACCTACTGCCGCTGCATTGGCTTATGGTTTGGATAAGAAACACGTAGACCAAAAGATTGCAGTATTTGACCTTGGTGGTGGTACTTTTGATATATCTGTTCTTGAATTGGGTGATGGTGTATTTGAAGTAAAATCTACCAATGGTGATACGCACTTAGGTGGTGATGACTTTGATAAGGTAATCATGGATTGGTTGGCTGCTGATTTTAAGGCAGAAGAAAACATAGACCTACGCAAGGATCCTATGGCTTTGCAACGTTTGAAAGAAGCTTCTGAAAAGGCAAAGGTTGAATTGAGCTCTTCTACAGAAACAGAAATCAATCTTCCATATATCACTGCTGTTGATGGTGTTCCTAAGCACTTGGTGAAGAAATTGACCCGTGCCAAGTTTGAATCATTGGCTGATAATTTGTTCGCCCGTTGCTTGAAACCTTGCGAAGCTGCATTGAAAGATGCCGGTTACAATGTTTCTCAAATAGATGAGGTTATCTTGGTAGGTGGTAGTACACGTATCCCTAAGGTACAAGAATTGGTAGAAAAATTCTTTAACAAGAAGCCACACAAGGGAGTTAATCCTGATGAGGTTGTTGCAATTGGTGCAGCCATTCAAGGTGGTGTATTGACAGGAGAAGTTAAGGATGTATTGTTGTTGGATGTTACGCCACTTAGCTTGGGTATCGAAACAATGGGCGGTATCATGACAACTATGATTAACAGCAACACAACAATTCCTACCAAAAAGACAGAAGTTTACTCTACTGCTAGCGATAATCAACCGGGCGTACAAATACATGTTCTTCAAGGTGAAAGGCCAATGGCTAACCAAAACAAGAGTTTGGGTATGTTCAACCTGGATGGTATTCCACCAGCATCAAGAGGCGTTCCTCAAATTGAAGTTACCTTTGATATTGATGCAAACGGTATGCTTCATGTAAGTGCAAAAGACAAGGGTACTGGCAAGGAACAAAAAATCCGTATAGAAGCCGGTAGCGGTTTGAGCAAGGAAGAAGTAGAAAAGATGAAGGCTGAAGCGAAAGCGAATGAAGCATCTGACAAAGAAGCACGTGACAGGGTTGAGAAAATAAATGCTGCTGACAGTTTGATATTCCAAACTGAAAAACAATTCAAGGAGTTTGGAGATAAGGTTCCTGCTGATAAGAAAGCACCAATTGAGTCTGCTCTTGAAAAGTTGAAGGAAGCGCACAAGAACCAAGATATTCCTGCTATAGACAAGTCTATGGAAGAATTGAATACTGCTTGGACTGCTGCTAGCGAAGAGTTATACAAGGCGCAAGCTGCTGGTGGTGCACAACCTCAGGATGGTGGACATCAAGGTGAAGCACACCAAGATTCGAACGAAACAGTTACTGACGCAGAATTTGAAGAAGTAAAGTAAGATAAATGTTGTTTTGAGTGAATAAGGCCTCCGCTATTGCGGGGGCTTTTTTATTTATACAAAAATTGCCACAAAGGTTCTAAGACTCAAAGAAGCACTAAGTATTAAGAAAAAAACTCTTCGCATAAAGTGTAGTGGTAATTACGAACAGAAGAAATAAGACAGGATAGGACATGACAGATTTGCAAAACCCTGCTGGTACATTTGCTAACGCTTGTACTTATTATCCGTTAGCAATGCTACTTACATAATTCATCAATAAATCAATTTGTTATGCTTGTCAATTTACCTAGTTCTACTAAGTTATCATTAGTTAAAAAATCGTTTTCGTTTCTGATACTATTTTCTCTATTCCTTATTACAGGTAATTTATCTGCGCAGCAATTGGCTTTTCCAGGTGCGGAAGGTTATGGCAAATATTCTTTAGGTGGAAGAGGCGGCAAAGTATATGAAGTAACCACATTGGCCGATGATGGCCCCGG
>JANYEU010000303.1 GCA_025362915.1 Chitinophagaceae bacterium
TTTTAGCACTGCCATATCAGGATGTTCTGGGTTTACAATCAGTTCCTGACGCAGGGGATGAATCAATACATCCATTTCCGCCAAAGGTATAGCACCGAGCAGGGGCTCTGAATTGCCAGGCAAAACCATGGCACTGCAATAGCTTCTTCTGTTTTTAAACCGTAGTTCAACGCCCGATACCACATCGCAAAGGATAACGTCGCCATTTGCCAACTGCGCCCTTTTACTTTCTACAATAGGGAATTGCATTATTTCTTGGATGTTTTCATTAATTGCCAGCATGTAGCTGCCAGTATCCACCAATAGGTTCAAATGCATTCTTTTCACTTCGTCCTTATCAATAAACCCGCGTCTGGCCATTTCAAGCTCCATTCCGTTGATTATCTCTATATCTGCGTACACTAATCCCATAAGAAAGTTTGTTCAAATATACCTTTTATATGCAAGGGTGGGGAAAGTATAAATATAGTTGATACAGAAAAACATTCCATTAATTCAACTTGTTGATTATGTCACTGACAAATATTGTATTTTTGAAAAAAAGAAATATGCCCATCACAGTGAAATATTTAATTGACGAAAAGGGAACAAAGACTTCTGTTATTGTTCCTTTGAAAGTATGGGAGAAAATAAATGAAGACTATGCACGGTTACAGAATAAGATAGGTGTTCTTACAGGGATAAAGAAAGGATTGAAAGAAGTGAGGGATGCCAAGGAAAACGGGAAGGAATTACAAACACTAAATGATTTGCTTCGTGAAAGTAACCATTAGGATAACCAAAGACTTTAAAAAAGCCATTAAACCATTATTAAAGAAATACACTTCGTTGACTAACGATTTATACCTACTACAAGAAGAGCTAACTATAAACCCACGTCTCGGTACACCATTAGGCAAGAATGCATTTAAGATACGACTAAAGATTTCGAGCAAAGCGCAAGGAAAGAGTGGCGGTGCAAGGGTTATTTCTTTATTGGAAACAACTGTTGTAGGTATTGAAGAAGCTGATAAGGAAGGTGAAACAACAGTTGTTTTACTTTCCATCTATGACAAAGGAGATGTGTCATCCATATCAGATAAAGAGCTTAGGGATTTGATAAGCCGTTTTCATGACAATAAGGATAATGGTTAGTTGAATGAGATTGCTTCATTAATACATCACTGGCATCACCTTAAATCCCTTCTTTCTCAATAAACTAATTACCCCTTTCTCTCCACCTAGATGCGCTGCACCTACAGCAAAGAAGGTAGGTTTCTCTTTTGCAGCTGCGGCAATTACGGCTATCCAGTTATTGTTTCTGTTGTTCAGCATCAATGCTTCGTAAGTGCCAAAGTCGGGGTCTTTCACTGTCATTTCATATAGCCCATTTATGTCTTTTTGTAGGTAAACAGCCAGCATCTCGTCAAAGCTTTTCTTGGTGCTATCTAGGTTATACAGAAAGTCTTTCAGCATGGCAGCCTGTGCCTTATATGGGATAGTGTCAAAAACACTCAATTGGTATTCTATCGTTTCCAACCCTTTTATTGGCAAGTTCTTGTCCTTCGCCATCTCCTGAAACTTGGTTTCCCAACCTTCTGGCGCACATCCCAATAAAGAAGGGAATACGGAACTCATCAATAACATAGGCTTTGCTTTCGCCATCAACAGCATCGGCATACCCGCCTTGTTCTGGAATATCTGGCTCATACTGTCATAATCAACCTTGCTTACCAGCTTCTCTAGGCTTTCTCCTTCGGGCATCATCATTCCTTGCATGGCTTTCGTCATCATCTCTGGGTCGCTGGTATTTATCTCCAGATACAACTGTTTTGTAGCCTCAAAGCTTTGTTTCAATGCCGTATCTACCTTAATCTGGTCAGGACACATCACGTGTATTGTTCCGTAGAGGTACGATGGTTGTTTAAGTCCATTACCGCTTATCTTCCATAGCAAAGCCTTTTCTTTTGGTGCTTGCGCAATAGAAGTAACTGCGATAAGTAAGAATAAAAGTGTGTTGATTGATTTCATGAGCATATTATAAAATTACCACATAGACACAGTAGAAACATAAAAAAAGGTAAGGAAGCACTTCGCTTTTAGTCATATAGTCTAATATTACGGCACAAATAACTACTCTTTCTACATGTTCTACAATGCTTATGTTTTCTAATGTAAACTACTATGTGTCTTATGTGCCTACTATATAACTTCTTCGAATTAGGTATTTAGTTCGCAAATGCTTTTAACAGTTATTATTTCTATTGCCCCGACCCTTTAGGGCGGGTTGTCAAATCATTTGACTATTGGCTTTAGCCAAATATTTAAAATAAACAATACTGATGATGTGTGGCTAAAGCCATATTATAAAATCAATGCCTTTTCCCTTGGCTAAAGCCGAAGGGCTATTTAATCTAACACTATGTGTTGAAGTTTTTATTTTCTCTCTTTAATTATATCACTAATCTTCCTCAATTTTTATTTGGGGAAAGAACGTCATAATCATTGCGCCAAAGGCAAAAACTAACAAAGCAAATAGCCCAATCTGCTTTTGTGGACATTCGCCAAAGTAACAGGTGGTTACCAGTATATAATTCCTCACAGCCCAAGCAAAGTTTATTGCCCCAATGAAAAGGTTGGTACGCTTTGCCCATATTTTCTGGATACAAAACAGCAAGATCATTACCAGGCTAAGTACAATATTCATAAATCCTGGCTTACCGAAATCTGTACCCGTAGCCCGCATACCAGTAATGACAATATTGTGTTCTGTTACAATGCTCCAAGGCAGGAAGCAAACACTCATTACTAAAATTGCAATAACAACCCCTAAAACTTGCGAATATTTCAATATTTACGATTTATATTTTAAATAATTTTGAAACAGAAAAAAGATGGCGCAAAAGTAATTGTTAACAGGTTTTACAGAGAAATGATATAAAAATATATCTTGATTCATTTTTTTCTATATCTTACAAACTTTAAATAATTAAACTAACTACTTTTTATGGATCGTTTTCAAGGTTTGTTTGGCATTCTTTTAATTCTGGGTATTGCTTATGCGTGTTCCAATAACAAAAAGAAAATCAATTATCGTTTGGTGGCATGTGGTCTCGGTTTGCAGATGGCAATCGCGCTTTTAGTGTTGAAAGTTCCCATGGTTACCAATTTTTTTAAGTGGGTGGGTCGTATAATTGGGCATATAGAAGAGTTTGCCAAAGAAGGCGCAGCCTTTGTTTATGGCGGCATATCAGTTCAAAGCAATACTGGTGGGTTCACCACCTATCGTTCTCCACAAACGTTCATCTTTGCCTTTAGTGTTACGGCAACCATCATTTTGGTGTGTGCGTTGGTGGCTATTTTTTACCATTGGGGCATTATGCAGCGCATTGTTGCCATCATTGCAAAGGCCATGAATTTCATCATGCGTGTAAGTGGTGCAGAAGCCCTCAGCAACGTAGCAAGTGCTTTTGTGGGTCAGGTAGAAGCACAGGTTATGATTAGACCATACTTAAATACTATGACCATGAGCGAACTCTTGGCAAGTATGAGTGGTAGTTTGGCATGTATTGCTGGTGGTATATTGATTGTATATGTAAACTTTGGGGCAAAGGCAGAGTATCTATTAACTGCAAGTTTGATGGCAGCACCTGGTGCATTGGTTATTTCTAAGATAGTATGGCCAGAAACTGAGGTAAGTGAAACCATGGGTGATGTAAAGCTGGAAGTAAAAACGCCTTACCGTAACATTATAGATGCTATTTCACATGGTGCGGGCGATGGTTTCAAGATTGCCATGAATGTGATAGCCATGCTTATTGGTTTCATTGCCTTGATTACCATGGTAAACTTTATATTGGGCAGGATAGGCGGTTGGTGTCACCTTGATTTCAAGTTGTCACTTGATTATATCTTCTCTAAAATATTTTATCCGATGGCGTGGGCAATGGGCGTACCCGTTGCAGATGTAAATAATGTAGCGGCTTTATTGGGGCAGAAAATAACCATCAATGAGTTTGTTGCGTTTTCCAATCTTACCGCAAGAGACCCTGTCACACATCAGTTAATGATGAAATTGAGCGAGAAAGCTACGATGATTGCCAGTTTTGCCATCTGTGGATTCGCCAACTTTAGTAGTGTGGGAATGCAAATAGGCGGCATTGGCGAAATTGCCCCAGAGCGCAGGGGCGACCTTGCCAAATTGGGAATGCGTGCCCTTCTTTGCGGTACACTTGCTTCTTACTTATCCGCAACCATTGCAGGTATATTATTAGGATAAAACTATTAGTTCAATTATAAATAAAGGGCAGTGCAGTTTAAATATTGCGCTGCCCTTGTTGTTTTTATGTAGTGGTACGCTTTCAAAGTTTGGTTCGTTTACCTTCTTATCTCATCCCAAAAAGTCCAGCAAACAAACCCTTTACATTAGTCTGCGTCTCAAGTACTAGCCTTTTGGAGAGTCCCGTAAATACGGGATAGGTGAGGCAAAATATTTTATTTTACCCGATAACCGTTTTATACCAAACTATTATAGATATTTGAAGAATAGATTTGAAGGATATTTAAATTACAATATTTCGTTCATCCATATCGGCTTCCTAATGTTCATTTTCAATAATAACTAATGCCTAAAAAGATAATTTTCAAGCACTTATTAGCCATCCGGTGGATGCACTGGATCAATTTCCCCGTGCTTACCATCATGATTTGGAGCGGAATGCTTATCTATTGGGCAAACGATGTGTACCAAGTAAAAATTGGCAACAATACCCTCATCACCTTTTTCCCCAATTGGTTCTACACTTACTTCCATATTCCGTACCGTTTGGCAGAAGGCATGGCTTACCATTTTGTATTCATGCGGTTGTTTTTTATCAATGGCCTCCTATATGTTTTGTACACCATTTTTTCTGGCGAGTGGCGGTATCTTTTACCCAACAGACACAGTTTTAAGGAAAGTTTTCAGGTAGTATTGTACGATCTGCACCTCAGCAAGATAAAACCTCTCCAAACCAAGTACAATGCTGCCCAGCGTGTGGCATATTCCATGGTTATTTTTATGGGTTTTGGCAGCCTCCTCACGGGCATTGCCATCTACAAGCCCGTGCAATTTGGTTGGGCTACGGCAATATGCGGTGGCTATGCTGCCGCCCGTACCATACATTTTATCTTGACCGTAGGATATGTACTTTTTTTCGTGATTCATGTGGTGCAGGTATTATTGGCCGGGTGGAATAACTTTAGGGCAATGGTTGCCGGATTCGAAATAACGGAGGAGAAGGATATTGCTACAGAGGCTGATTAAACAAAAAGAAAAGGCTTCTGCCACAAAGACACAAAGGCAGAAAGATACACAAAGAGGAAGAAAATTAAATAAAAGGATATGAAAGAAATAATTGTCGACGATAAAAAAGCGGTTCAATACAAGCGGCGGTCTTGGTTGTCGTTTGTTGTTTTTTTTGCCATGAATGGATTGGCGTATTCCGCTTGGAAATGGCTTTTCGGCCAACCCAACAATGCAAATGGCACAAAAACACTATTACGCAAAGGGATGGAAACAAATGAATCTATTTTTAGCCATTTGTTCAACGAAGATAAACTGGCTAAAGAATATCCTACCGATGAAGCGGCAAAAAAGCCACGTGTAAATGGTAACCTTGGCTTGAATAATAGCTTCGATGCCGCCCAATGGAAACTAAATGTGGTAAAAGCCACGGGCGATGTGCTCGCCATAAGCTTGGAAGAGATAAAGAAGTTGCCAAAAGTGCAAGTGGTGTTCGACTTTAAATGTATTGAAGGATGGGATCAGGTTACCAGTTGGGGAGGCGTTCGTTTCAGCGATTTCATCAAGCATTTCAACCTCACCAAGCAGCAGGCCATGCAATATGTGGGCATGGTTACACCCGATGAAAAGTATTATGTAGGCATAGATATGCCCAGTATGTTACAGCCCCAAACCATTCTTTGCTACGAAATGAATGACGCCCCATTGCCCATCAACCAAGGTTATCCCTTGCGGCTCATCATACCCGTAAAGTATGGCGTCAAACACATCAAACGGATTAGCACCATCACCTTTGCCGATACAAAACCAAAAGATTACTGGGCAGAAAATGGATACGATTATTATACAGGGCATTAAAGGAATTCGCAAGCAAGCTATCTAACAAATAAAGGCATCAGGGCAGAGCATTACAGGCTTACTAATGCTCAATATACGCGCTGTTATTAATCTTTTCTTTTTCTGAATGACTATACGCACCCAATACAACTGCATCCCTTTTATCTATACCTTGCGGTTTATATTAAATGAGTAACTGTGAACAATAATATACCGCTTGCAGAAAGGATGCGCCCACGTACATTGGATGAATTGGTTGGTCAGGAGCATCTTACTGGCAATGGAAGCATCCTTCGGGCATCAATCCTGCAAGGAAATCTGCCTTCCATTATTTTGTGGGGACCTCCCGGCGTAGGCAAAACCACTATTGCACACATCATTGCGCAAGCCATCAATGTGCCTTATTTTCAATTGAGTGCCATCAGTAGCGGCGTTAAAGATGTGCGCGATGTGATAGCACAGGCAAGCCAAACCAATAAAGCAATTCTTTTTATAGATGAGATTCACCGATTTAATAAAGGGCAGCAAGATGCTCTACTTGGCGCAGTAGAAAAGGGCGTTATTACGTTGATAGGTGCCACTACCGAAAACCCTTCTTTCGAAGTAAATAGTGCCTTGCTTAGCCGTGCGCAAGTGTATATATTGAAGCCATTGCAAGAGGAAGATTTGATTAAACTACTGCATCAGGCAATAGAAAAAGACGAAATACTACAGCAATACCAGATAGAACTGAAAGAAACGGCCGCATTGGTAAAGATTAGCGGTGGCGATGCACGCAAGCTGATGAACCTGCTAGAACTAGTGATACAAACTGCTGGCGCGAAGGATAAAAAGATAACCATAACCGATGATGCGGTAATGAGGATAGCGCAACAGAAGATTGCTCTGTACGATAAATCGGGAGAGCAGCATTACGACCTTATTTCTGCTTTCATCAAAAGCATGAGGGGCAGCGACCCTAATGGGGCGGTGTATTGGTTGGCACGGATGATAGAAGGTGGTGAGGATGTACAGTTTATTGCCCGGAGGATGCTTATATTTTCTAGTGAGGATGTGGGCAATGCCAATCCCAATGCGTTGTTGCTTGCCAACGACACTTTTGAGGCGGTAAGCAAGATTGGTTACCCAGAAAGTAGGATTATATTATCGCAGTGTGCCACTTATCTGGCTTCATCGGCCAAAAGTAATGCAGCT
>JANYEU010000379.1 GCA_025362915.1 Chitinophagaceae bacterium
AATGGACAAGACCACTAAAAAACTGGGAAATGACCATTCAACAATTAAGCATTATGTTTGGCGACAGGATGCCGAAACTTTGCTAAAAAATTTTCGCCCCCTTTCCTTCTTTTAGGGCCATGGCCCTAAAAGAAGGAAAGGCGGCGAAAGCCCCAATTGCAATTGACACAGTTTAAATTACATTCCCTATAAAGTATGCTTGTAGCCTCGAAACCTTATTTTGTTGCTAAAAGCAACGGAGTATGCCTACGAAACTGGAAGTTTCTTAGAGCCGCCCCCTATCACCCCCCTACTTCGGTATCGTAAAAATAAAACTACTTCCCTTGTCCGCTTCCGACTCCACCCATATCCTGCCTCCATGCTTCTCTACTATCTTTTTACAAATGGCAAGACCAATGCCCGTACCCGAATAATCATTTTTATTATGAAGCCGTTGAAATATGACAAATATCTTTTCAAAATGCTGGGCATCTATCCCAATACCATTATCCATAACGCTTATCTCCCACTCCTTTTGTTTTTCTATGGCAGTTATTTCCACTATTGCATTCCGCTCCGTGCTTTTATATTTTAAGGCATTGCCAATGAGGTTCTGCAACAATTGCGATAGTTGGCTTCTTATCCCACTTACCGTAGGCAAGCCGCTGGCAATGATGGTTGCATTTTCTAGAATGGGTAATAAATTCAATTGCACATCTCCTACAATCCTATTCAAATCCACATTTTCGTATTGAATGGCAACACTGCTTACCCTTGAGTATTCCAGCATGTCCAATATCAGTTCCTTCATTCTTTTTGCCCCACCAGCCGCATAGCCAATGTATTCTTTGGCTTTATCATCCAACTGATGACCATATTTCTTTTCTAGCAATTGTAGAAAACTTGCCACCATTCTTAATGGTTCTTGCAAATCGTGGGATGCCACATAGGCAAAGCGTTCCAGTTCCTTATTGGAGTCTAGCAGTTCTTGTGCCCTAATGGCAAGCTGTTCATTCAGCTCTTCCAGAACACGATCTTGCTCTTCCCGTTGTGAAATATTTTCTACCTGTGCCACAAACTGATGTGGTTTCCCATCTTTGTTTTTAATCATGGAAACAATTACCATCACCCAAATTATGCTCCCGTCTTTATGCAGGTATCGCTTTTCAATTTTATAGAAATCCCTCCTCCCCTCTTCTAGTTCTATCAGATATTTCAAGCCTAGTTCCAAATCGTCAGGGTGGGTAACCTTTTGAAAGGACAACTTCAAAAGTTCTTCCCTACTGTATCCAAGCATATTGCAAAGGCTATCATTAATAAAAATCCATCCTTTGAAACTATCTGCTATTGCAATACCCATTGCCGAATACTCAAATGCCCCTCTAAATTGCTCCTCACTTAATTTAAGTGCAACCTCAAGTTGTTTCTTTTCTGTAATATCCTGAACTACGCCATACATTTTAAGAGGGCATCCATCTGCATCATATATTAACTTCCACGACGAACTCACTTCTCTTACCACACCATCGGCTCGTATGATTTTAGAATCAAATTCTAAAAAATCCAATTTCTTTAATGGTGCTTCATTAAAAATTTCAACCTTATATTTCTCTTCAGGATGCAAGAATCTTTCACTTATCTCTGGTGTTGGTTCATAGCAATTAGGTTCTAGTCCATGTATCCTGTAAAACTCATCCGACCATAAAAACTTACCTGTCTTATAATCCACTTCCGAGCTACCTATATGTGCAATGGCTTCTGCCTGACTAAGCAACTGCTGACTTTTGGCAAGCCTTTCCTCAGCTTTTGTCCTTTCCGATAAATCTATAAAGAAATTCATCGATTGAAATGTTCCGTCCGGTTCCTGAATCTGTGTGGAAGACATAAAGCAATTAAACCGCTCCCCATCCTTTTTAATGCCGGTAACTTCTCCATTTACTTTTCCAGCTATGGCACGTATCCTTCTCAATTCCATCAAGCGAGGGTCATCATGATCCAATAATCCTTCCCTTGTGGCAAGCTGCATATCCTCCAAACTTTCATACCCAAACATCCTGATGGCAGCATCATTTGCATCTAAAACCACAGCATCCTTACCAATAACAAATCCATTCAGGGAGCTTTCTATTATATTGCGATACCTTCCCTCACTTTCTAAAAGCAATAATTCCTTTTCTTTTTCCTCCGTTATTTCATGTATATACCCATGCCAAATCATACTGTCAGACAACCGTTCGGGCGTGGAATTAACATTAATCCATTTTATATTATTGCCATCCGATACCAACCTGATGTCTATATTGATATTTAGCAGTTCTTTTTGCGATACTTTTCTAGCCCTATAAAAAGATTCCCTATCACCAGGATGTATTTTAGAAAATATCTTGGAAGCATCCATCATTATCTCTTCGGTGGTATATCCAAAAAGTGATACAGCTCCGTTTGATACGTGGGGAAAGCAAAAAGTTCCATCATCAAACAATTGAAATTGATATACCACACCCGGCACATTCTTGAATAGTTTTTGCAGAAGCTGCAATTCAATGGCCGTGGAAGATGCGTTCGTTTTATCTATTAAAGAAGAGATACCCATACATTCATTTTAAAAGGGCTTTTACTACGAACTTTTTCTCTGCATGCAATCCGCCCCAAATACATTTCAGTAAATAAAGATATATAATTTCATTAATAGAATGATGCTATGGGAGAGTATAAATTATTTTGGATGTATTAGATATAAAGTTTGATGTATGAGACATACTGAAGACTTGCGGCATCTCATTCAAGAGCTGCGGCAACACGTTTTTTAATAAAAAGAAGCTGTTTTTGTATCCCTTGAAGCCGCCAAGAGTCCTATTTAGTGTAAGTACTCATTCTTAAATAAATGTCACTTTCTATACTCTCACCTTTGCACCCTTAAAGTGAACCGTTTTACCTAAAATCAACACTACCTTTTGCGCCTTCTTTGCGTTATGGCTTTGCGAACTTTGCGGTTATTTTTTCCCACTAGTTATTTCATTCGATAAACATTCCTAAAACAACTCCGGCATCGGATTATCATCCTTCGGCAATTCCTCCCATTCCATCTCTACTGTTTTGGAATAGTTCATCAGTTTGGCACCTATTGCACGCCATCCCATCAGTTCTACCATATCTGCAATCTTGAATTTGGAACGGCTGGCATTGATACCCGTACCAGATTTTAC
This sequence comes from Chitinophagaceae bacterium, assembly GCA_025362915.1. Taxonomy (GTDB): domain Bacteria; phylum Bacteroidota; class Bacteroidia; order Chitinophagales; family Chitinophagaceae; genus Parasediminibacterium. The sequence continues at coordinate 3,186 of JANYEU010000379.1, forward strand.
TGATAAAACAGGCTCGGCAATAGAGGTAACCGCCTCTAGCATATTGCCATCTCCTTCCTTGATGAATAAGTATTTATTCTTGAGGGTGGTTGTTTCTATCTTAAACCTTTTTACATTGTATTGCTGTTTGGAATGATCCAGATAAACAGCCGTAAAGATTTTATTAGCATCGAAACGTTCTATCAAAATGATTTTATCCGAATCGAAACGTTGGGTCAATTCGGTATCCGTTATCTCATATTGACCATCATTGTACATCACCACAATCTTATCATCCCCTTCAAAACTGCCGAGGTATGTGCCTTTGTCATCAATATTCAATCGCCCAAACTGATCATCAAACCAAAGCTTTCTTCCTGCCAATGTACTCCGTCCAGCTTCCTTAAAACGGATTGTTTTAATAGGATATTTAGTAACCGTATTGCCTTGGCTGCTACGCCCTTTTATCTCCAATTCCTCGAAATGATATTCAGATTCTTTGCTGCGTGCCGTACAGTTAGGACTTAATAAAACCTTTATCACTTCGGCCTCTCCATTAGGATTGGCAGTAAAATAATGCACCTTGCTCTTGTCGTGCCCTTTGGTGAGATCGTAATCCTTATCCCTCGTAATACCCGAAACATTAAAGCGTTTTGCATACGAGTTGCCACTTTCCCCATCCAGATAAATCATGTTGTAAGTGGTGCGTTCATCATTCTTTTTAAAGATGGCAATATGGATGATGTCCTTACCCACAAACACCTTATCCCCTACCCTAACAATCTTCATCATCCCACGTTTGGTAAAAATGATGATGTCGTCTATGTCGCTACAGTCAAACAGAAACTCTTCTTTCTTTAGCGTAGTACCTATAAAACCCTCCACCCTGTTTACATAGAGTTTGGTATTGGCAATAGCCACTTGTTGCACACTAATGGTATCGAACAGTTTTATCTCCGTTTTACGCTCCCTTCCCTTGCCGTATCTCTTCAATAGATTCTCAAAGTACGCAATGGCAAAGTCGGTAAGGTGTTCCAAATCATGCTTTACCTGAGCAATATCTGCCTCAATGCCCCAAATCTGATTATTCAGTTCTTGTATGTCTAATTTATAAATCCTACGTACAGGTTTCTCTGTCAGTTTCAATACATCTTCCCGTGTAACCTGTCTTCTCAACATCGGTTGAAACGGAACAAAGCCAGCTTCAATCGCTAGGATTACTGTTTCCCATGTCTCATGCTTTTGTTCCAGTTCCTTATATATCTTTTCTTCGAAGAATATCTTTTCTAAGGATGTATAATGCCATTTATCATTCAGTTCGTCGAGCCTTATTTCCAACTCACGTTTTAATAAACCCTTGGTTCTTTCAACCGAAACAGACAACAACTCTTGTACCCCAACGAAACGAGGTTTATTGCCCTCAATGATACAGGCATTTGGCGAAACACTCACTTCGCAATCCGTAAAGGCATACAAGGCATCGATGGTAATATCGGAAGAAATGCCAGGCGCCAAATCAACCTGCACCTCCACATTCTTACCCGTAAACTCGGTTAGTTTCTTAATCTTGATCTTCCCTTGGTCATTTGCCTTGGTAATACTTTCGCATAGCTGTGCAACGGTAACTCCAAAAGGTACATCACGGATGATGAGACTTTTCTTGTCCAATTCCTCAATAATACAACGCACTTTTACCTTGCCACCACGTTTCCCATCCTGATAATTGGACACATCCACCATCCCACCTGTCTGGAAATCGGGGTATAGTTCAAAAGGTTTTCCCTCTAGGTGTTTGATGGCAGCCTGTATGATTTCGCAGAAG
>JANYEU010000036.1 GCA_025362915.1 Chitinophagaceae bacterium
TGTTTTTTACAACAATACCGCTACTGTTCAACAGAACGATATTGGTCCGCATCAGCGTTGGGCTACCGGAACTTTGTACGATAATATTGTAAGTAATGGAAGTCAGGATGTACAGAATAGGGAGAGTTTTGGAACAGGGCATGGCTGGGCTGGAGGACAAATAATGTTTTGGAATTGTACCGCCGCAAAAATGATTATTCAGGATCCAGAGGGAGACGAAACCAATTGGGCAATTGGTTGTACGGCAAAGATTACCAATGTTGGCGATTTGGTTACTGAGCCTTACGGTATTGTAGAATCTAAAAACAAACCCATTACTGCTATTCCAAGTTTGTATATGGCACAGTTAAACCAGCGTTTGGGCATCGGTAATAAACAATCTCAGTTAATCACTTTCGATACAATTACTATTAAAATATTAGGCGATACTGACTTTTCTCCTATCTGCGCAGCAAGTTCAAAATTGCCTATTACTTTTACTAGTATGAATCCTGCTGTGGCAACTATTGTAAATGGGCAGATTCATATTGTGGGTATCGGCACAGCCATCATCAATGCTTCTCAGGTGGGTGATTCTTCCTATACCGCTACTCCGGTTTATGGGGAGTTGCTTACGGTTGTAAAATCATTGCCTATTCAATTAAAAAACATTACCGCTACCATAAAATCCAATACTGTTTTGATTGATTGGAACGTGGCAAACGAGATTTGCATCAAACAATATACAATAGAGCGTAGTACTAATGGAAGCAACTTTTCTGGTATTGGCACAATCTATTCAAACAATAGAATTGCTTATTCTTTCACTGATATATCGCCAGTTTTTCCTGCTTATTATCGGATAAGGATGATTGGTATTGATGGAAACAATTCTTACAGCAATAATTTATTAGTCACCAAAAACTTTGATTCCGGCATTAATATTTATCCAAATCCTGTTACCAACAATTTAAACATAGTAGGCTTGATAGGCAAGTCAGTCCTGAAAATTAATAATACAATTGGGCAAACTGTATTGGAAGAAACTACTAAAGCCAATTATTTAAACATCAATTTAAGCAATTTAAAGGCTGGTATTTATTTCCTTTCTATTGCCGATGATGCGGATAGGATTACAATCAGGAAGTTTATTAAGGAATAATGACTACTTCTCCTTTTTTTAAGTGGCATAAAACAATTGCTTACTTTTATCAAAATGACACTAGTAAACAATGAATAAGACTATAATTTGGATTGCCGCACTGCTATTGACCACTTCTATTTTTGGACAGGAATATGCCAAAGGGAAACTGATTTATTCAAACAATCTATCTAGTGAAAAGAAAGTAAAAGATTGGAAGCTGGAAGGCAAGGCCAATGTTGAGTTTAAGGGAGGATGGATGCATTTGTATTCTCCAAACGAAGAAAATCATCATGTTTATTGGTGTCCCCATGATTTTCCGGCAAACTTTATTGCTGAGTGGGATGCACAGAATTTTAAGGTAGATGCCGGGTTATGTATCATCTTTTTCTGTGCCAAGGGATTACATGGCGAAGATATTTTCGATTCTTCATTGCCTAAAAGAACAACTGGCGAGTTTAAGGATTATACCCGTGGAGCAATGAACTGCTATCATATTTCTTATTATGCCAATGGCAGGGATCAACCGGGAAGGCTCATTGCCAACCTCAGAAAAAATGCAGGTTTTCATTTGATAGAATCTAGCGAACCGGGTATTCCATTAAACTACACAGGCGTCAATCATTTGAAACTTGTAAAAAATGAGGGGCAAATCTTGATGTATGTTAATGGAAGGAAAATAATAGATTGGAAGGATGATGGCAATAAGCTAGGGCCAATACTAGGCGCAGGCAAAATAGGGTTCAGGCAAATGCAATGGACACATTTTGCCTACTGTAACTTTAAGGTTTGGGAAATAGTACCTACTAAATAATTCTACAAATGTTCCTATCCCTATTTATTAAGTTTTAGAAGCAGCTATTTTTAAACTTTATCGCTCTTCATACTAATAATTATTAAACGATTTTATATTCGTTTTGTCAATTAAATAATAGTTAGAATGAGTAACTCCCGCATTCAAACTATAATCAATCCCATAACTATCCTCAACAAATTTTTTAATGCAATTTTGATTAACAATACCGGGGGATTAATTCAATATCATGAGTTTTTTAGGTACTTTATTTTCTGGTGGTTCTGATGCCGAATCAATCTTTCAGAAAGCTTTTGAGGAAGAAACAAAATATAATAACTTTGAAAAAGCACTCAAGCTATACGAAAAGGCAGCAAAACAAGGATTGGCAAAAGCACAATACTACTGTGGTTTTATGTATTTGAAAGGTAGAGGGATAAGAAGAGACTACGAAAAAGCATTAGAACTGGTTGAAAAATCAGCACACCAAAACTATCCTCACGGGCAATTTCTTTTAGCGCAGATGTACCTAAGTGGGGAAGGGGTTGTAAAAAATGAAAAACTCGGCAATGAATGGATGGAGAAGTTCAATGCACACAAACTTCCTAACGGCGTGGTACTACACTTTCACAATTACTAATTTATCCATCCCTCCGAAACACCCAAAATAACCATCTGTTTTGTTCATCTCGCATCAATTTGCTATGTTAGCTGCCTTTGTTACTTTTTGGTATCAACGCAAACAACTTTTTATTAACCCCCTGCTATACTCAAATTGAAAGTTTTACCCTTTAGCCCTCGTCTTTTTTTAATTGTGTCTTTTCTTTTTTCTACCCAGCTTATTGCGCAGCTAAAGCCCAAACAGGTTACCAATCATCCACAAACATGGGTGGGTATTAACTCTGTTTTGCGGTTTAGCAAACATTGGGGTATGGCTGTGGATGCAAATTATAGAACCAACCAATTTTTTGCAAGTGAGTTTTACACTATTGCCCGTGCCGGGATTAATTATTGGTTGAATGATAATGTAACCTTCACAGCGGGGTATGCGCACCAGTGGACAGACCCAACCACCAAGGGATGGCATACTATTGCCAATGAGGACAGGCTTTATCAGCAAGTAATTATTGCCTCCAAGGTTGGGCGTGTATCCCTTACAAACCGTTTGAGAAACGAAGAACGTTGGCAAGAAAAAATTGTTGCAGATACCAATGCGCACGAAAAAATATTTACAGACAGGGTACGTTATCAACTAACCACGGTAATTCCATTAACTAAAAAATCTTATTTACCTTCCCTTGTGCTTTCGGATGAGCTACTGGTACAAATGGGCAAAACGATTGTATATAACATATTCGATCAGAACCGCGCTTTCATTGGCTTACGGGAGAGTTTTTCCAAAAGCCTAAGTTTTGATGTAGGTTATATGATTATCGATCAAGAAAAATCGAGCGGATACCAATATGATAGAGACCATATATTCAGATTATTTTTTCACTACAATCCAGATTTCAGGAAAGGAAAATAAGTTGAACGTCAATATTAGAAAGTCGAAAGTCAATAGTCAAAAGTCAAAAGAAAAAGAGGCAGTAGGAAGATAATACTTCTCACTGCCTCTTTCTTACATACGCCCCAACGCATAGTTCATAATTCATAACTAGATTACACTCCCTTAATGGCAATAGCCAATATTGGGCTCCAATTACCTATCTGTACGTTTTGGTAACGGTAAATAATTTTATAATTCCAAATTACATCTACACCAGCGGCTGGCAACGGCGTCATATCTGTATAATTTGCTGATGTGCTTACATCAAAACGAATGAATCCTGTGCCTGTATCTTTCCAAACTTCAAAACCATCATAGCCCTTCATGGTGCAATGCAATAGTGGATGACCGCCGCCTGCCAGTTTCAAGCTAAAGTTTGGCGTACCTTCATTAAGCAAAACCGTTACATCTTCTGCAAAAACACCCAATGCCTTGGCAGTGGCTTCCGTCATACCATTATCCACACAATCTTGAAGTATTTCTTTGAATAATGATTCAATATTAGATTCACAAAGTACCGGCATGATGGCAGGATAAGTGGGCATGGTAGGAAACGCGGTTAACACTTCTTCATTATTTCCCCATCTAAGCAAATTTTTATAGGCTGTAAAGCCTGTACCAAAAGTTGCCAATTTGTCCTGCTGCGGAAAAACAATCTGTACCACTGCATTTCCCGCCAGCAATCGGGTAATCTTAGCTGGCAATACATTCAATTCATCAATGTATAAGTTATATAAAAGGCAAAAAAGCCCCAACTGTGCTCTAAATTTTGGGTCAGTCTTTTCAACGTAAGTATGTATCATTTTTATTGTTTTGTTTACCTTTTTGGGGTAAATGATGATTAAATATTGTTTTTTGTGTGGTAACCCAGCTTTTTATGGTTTAATTTCAGTTTAAAAAATCATTTTTTCGAGAAATAATCCATTTTTTCTGAGAATAAATCATTTTTTCCGAGATTAATTAATTTTTTCCGAGATTAAATCGTTTTTTCTGGGAATAATCCATTTTATCTGGGATTAAATGATTTTTTCCGGAGATAATTCATTTTTTCTGAGAATAATTCATTTTTTCGACCGAAAAATCATTCCGTGAATAAGAAAATCATTTTTTTTCGCTGAAATCAGCCCAATAAACCCGTAAAGAAATTAAGAAAAAA
>JANYEU010000071.1 GCA_025362915.1 Chitinophagaceae bacterium
CTACTGCTTGGAGAAGGTTACAATACCCAAAGTACAGCTTCCAGAAGGCTTTATTCAGAAGCAAGCTGACGTGGTGGTAAGTGGCATTTGCAAAAATTGCAAGTAAATTCCCTTTATCTCCACTATATTTAGCGTCCAAGCAAGTTGCAAAACAATTTTGCATTCTTGTTTTATATTCAAATCATCAACCCTGAACTATTTTATTACACATACTATTTGTACGCTATGAGTATGACAGCAGAACATCAACGGCTTTCGGTTAATTCGAAAAAGAGCATCCCTCTCGAGCAGTGGGGGCCATACCTTAGTGAACGCCAATGGGGTACGGTAAGGGAAGATTATGGTCCGCATGGCGATGCATGGAACTATTTTCCACATAATGATGCACCAAGCCGTGTATATAGATGGGGTGAGGATGGATTGGCAGGTATTACAGATTATTTCCAGAACCTATGCTTTGCGGTTGCCTTATGGAATGGTAAGGATCCGATACTTAAAGAACGTTTGTTTGGACTGGGAAACAGTGAAGGAAACCACGGCGAGGATGTGAAGGAGTTATATTATTACTTGGATAATGTGCCTACACATTATTACATGGAGTACTTATATAAATATCCGCAGCAGTTATTTCCTTATGAAAAACTGGTACAAGAAAACAAGCACAGAAGCAAGACCCAGCCAGAATATGAACTACTGGATACGGGCGTATTTGATAATGATGAATACTTTGACATAAAGATTACCTATGCAAAGCAAAGTTCACAGGATATATTTATAAAGATAGAAGTTACCAATAGATATCATGAGGCTGCCCCGATAACGGTTTTGCCAACGCTATGGTTTTACAATAGATGGAAGAATGGCAGCGACGAGAAGAAAGCATCAATAACTTCCCTAGGCAAAACATCGGTATTGGCAGAACAGGAAAGGATGGGCAGCTATTATTTTTACTTCCAGAAGGCAGATGATGCACTCTTTACGGATAATGAAACCAACAAGCAAAAGATAATGGGCATTCCCAATGAAACGCCTTTTGTAAAGGATGCGTTTCACACAGCCATCATCAACGGCAAGGATACTAAGGCATTGCGGGATAGAAAAATGGGAACTAAATTCTCCCCCGTATATAATTATACTATAGCCGGTAGTGCTACAAAAACTATTTATTGCAGGTTGAGTAGCAAGTCGCATGATAATCCTTTTTCAGGAGGCTTCGATGCGGTTTTTGCTAATAGAAAACAACAGGCAGATGACTTTTATGCGTCGTTATTGCACCCTGACACCCCGAAGGATTTATTGAATATACAACGTCAGGCATTTGCCGGTTTATTATGGAGCAAGCAATATTACTATTACGATGTGGAGCGTTGGCTGACTACCAGTGATGGCATAACGCCTGTCAATGAAGGTAAAAAGAAGGGTAGGAACAGTGACTGGAAGCACCTCAAGAATAACGACATAATATTGATGCCCGACAAATGGGAGTATCCTTGGTATGCCGCATGGGATCTTGCGTTTCATTGTATCCCCATGGCAATGATAGATGTATCCTTTGCCAAACACCAGCTTATCCTCATCATGCGGGAGTGGTACATGAAACCAGACGGGCAATTGCCTGCTTACGAATGGAACTTTGGTGATGTTAACCCTCCTGTACATGCATGGGCTGCCTTGCAGGTATATAAGATAGAAAAAGAAGCCACAGGTATTGGCGACCTTGTTTTCTTGAAACGTATTTTCCAGAAGCTGATTATCAATTTTACCTGGTGGATCAATAGAAAGGATGAGCATGGTAACAACATCTTTCAAGGAGGATTCTTAGGATTGGATAACATTGGGGTGCTTGATAGAAGTTATGGCATTGCTGCAAACATGCACCTGGAACAGGCTGATGGCACAAGTTGGATGGGAAAATATGCCCTGAACATGATGGATATAGCATTGGAGATTGCAGTAGAAGACATTGCTTTTGAAGATACCGCCACCAAGTTCTTTGAACACTTCGTGTTGATTGCCGAAGCAATGAATGAACATATACTTTGGAATAAGGAAGACCAGTTTTTCTATGATACACTAAGTATAAAGGGAGGGGAAACTATACCGCTTAAAACACAATCAATAGTAGGATTGACGCCACTGCTGGCTGTATCGGTAATTGATAAATCTACACTGGCAAAATTGCCCGATTTTAAACGCCGTATTGCTTGGTTCGAAAGCTATCGTAAAAAGAATAAGCGTTTTTGGCCTAACGAGGAACGGAGTGATAGTGACAAGATACTACTCTCCTTGGTGCCGCGCGACCGATTGGTTGCATTACTAAAACGTATGCTAGACTTTGATGAATTCTTATCCGAAGGCGGCATACGAGCTTTATCTAAGTACCATGAAAAGCATCCCTATTCTATAACATTAGATGGTAGGGAATATACCATTTCCTACGATCCAGGCGATTCAACTTCCAATCTGTTTGGAGGCAACTCCAATTGGCGTGGTCCCGTGTGGATACCTATTAATTACCTCATTATCCGTTCACTACGCAAGTATGCCAGCTTTTATGAAGATACCCTGCTGGTAGAATGCCCCACAGGCTCGGGCAATATGATGAACTTAGACCAAGTGGCCGACGAGCTTACACTCCGCGTAATTAGCTTGTTTGAAAAAGATGAAAAAGGCAATCGCTGCTCACATGCAGAATACAATGAGTTTTATCAACGCCCCGGCAATGAGGACTTGGTATTATTCTTCGAATACTTTCATGGCGATAGTGGTAAGGGATTAGGTGCCAGCCATCAAACAGGCTGGACGGCCGTTGTGGCGGATTTAATCAATCAGATGAACAGGAACAAACCCAAGCCAACTAAAGTTCCTATTATAATAAAGGATGAAGAAGAGGAGGAAGAGTAGTACGTTTTACGTTTTAAGTTCCAATACGTATAACTTACAACGTAAAACGTACTACTCTAACTATAACTGTAAGGTTCCCCCATGATGAACGTATAAAGGTTTGTAAACAACTTATTGTTTTAAAAATTGTTAATCAATCATCATGCAAAAATTATTATTAATCGGGGTATTCACACTAGGCGTGTTTGTATCCTTTGGGCAAAAAACAAAGACAATGAATGGAGTAAAAACAGAGACCGCCTATTTTGGCGAGGGTTGCTTTTGGTGTACAGAAGCTTTTTTTCAGCGTATAGAAGGAGTAATAAGTGTGCGTAGTGGTTATGGCGGCGGACATGTGGAGAA
>JANYEU010000081.1 GCA_025362915.1 Chitinophagaceae bacterium
ACAACAGTAAATGCCCAAAGTCCTGCCGACGATCCGGGCATTGGCGGGCCGGGTAGTCCGGGCAATGGCCCCAGTGGCGATGGTGGGCCAATAGTTCCTTTTGATGGGGGCATGAGCCTGATACTGTTGGCGGGTGGTGTGGCGTATGCTGCAAGAAAGATGGGAGATTTGAAACTGAAGGTTAGCTAGGAAAGGGGTTTAGACGACATTTGAGGGTTGAAAAATACGATTATGACAAAGGCATTTATTTTGATGGGGAACATTTTATTGAAGCGTAGCCATGCCTTTGTGTATGCCACTGTGTTTCTTCTTTTGGCAGTAAATGCTAATTCCCAAAGTAGTTTCAGCGTTGATAAGCAGTTGGATTATTGCGTAGCGCAGATAAAAAAAACGGTGAAGGTTGATACTGTTTCAACTGAAACCAACATTCCCAGAAGCATTGCAAATGGTAAGAAAGATTGGAAGTATGTAAGTATCAAGGATTGGACTAGTGGTTTTTGGCCTGGGGTTCTTTGGTATGGGTATGAGTATTCGCATGATGCAAAACTGAAAGCCGCGGCTGGTAAATTCTCGGAAGAACTAAAACCTTTGGCGTTTAGGCCGGCGCTTGACCATGATTTGGGCTTTCAAATCAATTGTAGTTATGGTAATGGCTATCGGCTTACAAAGAATAAGGCATACAAAAAAGTACTATTGGCAGCAGCGGATACATTGGCTACCTTGTTCAATCCAAAGGTTGGAACAATCCTTTCTTGGCCTGTTGAAGTGAAGAATCTGGGTGCGCATAATACCATCATGGACAATATGATGAACCTTGAACTGTTGTTTTGGGCAGCAAAGAATGGCGGCGGCAAACGATTGTACAATATGGCTGTCAGCCACGCCAACAAGACAATGCAGAATCAATTCAGGGAAGATTACTCTTGTTATCATGTGGTTTTGTATGATAGCATCACTGGGAAAGTTATAAGGAAGATGACCCATCAAGGATATGCGGATTATTCGATGTGGGCAAGGGGGCAATCTTGGGCGATATATGGTTTTACCATGTGTTATAGGGAAACGAAAGACCCGAAGTATTTGGATTTTGCACAGAAGGTTGCATCCATTTACTTAAAGAGATTACCCGATGATTTGATTCCTTATTGGGATTTTGACGATAAATCAATCCCCAATACACCAAAAGATGTATCGGCGGCAGCGATAACCGCTTCGGCTTTGTTAGAGCTTTCGGGATATGTGAAGGATGCCGAAAAAGCGGCTTATTATAAGGATAAGGCGGTGGAGATGTTGAAAGCGATTTCTGCTGAAAAGAACCTGAGCGGTGATGTGAACAATGCAATATTGCTACATTCCACTGGTCATAAACCGCATAAGACAGAGGTGGATGCGTCTATTATTTATGCAGATTATTATTATATGGAAGGATTGCTCCGGTTGAAGAAGATGGGATTGTAATTGAGGGTTGTTTATAAAGGAAGGCTTCGCTTGAAGCGAAGCTTTCCTTGGTGGCTTTCAACAGGGATAACGGGATTGTAATAGTAATTGTTGGATAAGATTAATGATAATAAAATGATGGGTAAGTACTTGAAATATGGTTTTGTAATGGCAATCTCTCTATTGGTTGGGCAATGTTTGAATGCGCAAATAATAGAAGTAACAAAGCATGTCCTTCAATCGCCAGATAATAATATTACGGTCAATTTTTATCAGAAACAACTGACAGATAGCACGAGAGCCATGTATTATACGGTTGATTATAAGGGTAAACAGGTTATTCTGGAATCTGATCTGGACCTTCAATTGGATAATCATTTGTGCGAAGAAGCAATGGCTTTAAAAATAGACCGTCATGCAAAATGGTGCGAGAACTTACAGGTTACTGGGTTTGAAATAGTAACCAAAAACACTTCTTGGAAGCCTTTGTATGGAGAACGCAGTGAGATTAAGGATAACTACAATGCCATAACTATCCATTTGGTGAAGGATGATAACCCTATTTATAAGATGGATGTAGAGATAAGGGCTTATAACGAAAGTGCGGCCATCAGATATTTCTTTACAGAGAATGAAAAGGGAACTTATTACAGGATAATGAGCGAGAATACCTCGTTCACCCTGCCAGAAAACACAAAGGCTTGGGTGGCCAATTGGGCTCAAGCCCCTTACAATCTGTTGCCGCTGAAAAACTGGCCACAAGAAGCTGAAAGACCATTGACATTGCAATTGGGCAACGGACTGTTTGCTTGTTTGGCAGAGGCAGCGATGACGGATTATGCAAGAACGAAGTTTAAATTGAGTGATGATAAGGCAAATACTATTGTTACTTCGATGTACACACCTGCCGATTTGATTTCTCCATTCGTAACGCCTTGGCGTGTGATAATGGTAGGAGAGAAGGTGGGCGATTTGGTTGAAAATAATAACCTGATATTAAACCTGAATCCTCCTTCTTTGATAAAGGATGAAAGTTGAATCAAGCTGGGAAAGATTATCAGGGTGATGACCCAAACCACTAAGGATGCCAAGGAAAACATAGACTTTGCCGCAAAGCATAACATGCAATATATACTGTTCGATTGGAAATGGTATGGCCCTGCGTTTACTTATACTTCGGATGTAACAAAGGTTGTTGCACCATTGGATATGCCAGAAATAGTACGCTACGGAAAAGAAAAAGGAGTAGGCGTTTGGTTGTATGTAAACCTGCAAGGATTGTATTCTCAGTCCGATTCATTGTTTGCGGTCTATCATAAATGGGGCATAAAAGGCGTGAAGTTTGGGTTTGTGCAAGTAGGTTCTCACAGGTGGATAACTTGGATTGAAGAGATGATAAAGAAGGCTGCTGAAAACCAGATAATGGTAAACATTCATGACGATTGGCGACCAACTGGTGAGCAAAGAACCTATCCAAACCTGATGACAGCAGAAGGAGTTAGGGGTAACGAGGAGATGCCAGATGCTATACACAATACTGTTTTGCCTTTTACCAGATTCATAGCGGGTGCGGCAGACTATACGATATGCTACTATAATAATAGAATCAAAACCACCCATGCGCATCAGTTGGCTATGGCGGCCATTTATTATAGTCCGATACAAACCTTGTTTTGGTACGATAAGCCAGCTATGAGTAATGATGAACCAGAACTGGCGTTCTGGGATAAGATACCAACCACTTGGGATGAAACAAAAATATTGGATGGAACGCCTGGTGAATATGTTTCTACTGCAAGAAGGAGTGGTAAAGACTGGTTTGTAGGCACAATGACAAACAATGATGCAAGGGATTTGAAACTATCTTTTTCTTTTTTACCGAAGGGGAAAGAATATCTAGCCACTATTTATAGTGATGACGATAATGCTGTGACTAAAACTAAGGTTTGGATTGAGAAAGTGAAAGTAAATGCTTCTACTGTTTTGACTATTAAATTAAAAGCATCGGGTGGGCAGGCTATTTACCTAACGCCCATTAAGAAATAACTAATTACAATAGACCTCAAACGTAGTGTTATGAATTTAACGTGTTTAGATAAAAAATATACTAAAGTGTTCAGGAGGATTTCCTTGC
>JANYEU010000088.1 GCA_025362915.1 Chitinophagaceae bacterium
CGAAGCAAGAATTTTTAAATATGGTAGTGGTGTGGGTACCAACTACTCACAAATACGTGGAGCAAATGAAAAACTGAGTGGTGGTGGAACTTCGAGTGGATTGATGAGTTTCTTGAAGATTGGTGATAGGGCAGCAGGAGCAATCAAGAGCGGTGGAACTACAAGAAGAGCTGCCAAGATGGTTTGTTTGGATTTGGACCATCCAGAAATAATGGAATTCATTAGCTGGAAAGCGAATGAGGAAAAGAAAGTGGCAGCGTTGGTTGCTGGAGGATATGATAATAGTTATGAAGGAGAAGCTTATGGAACAGTTTCTGGTCAGAACTCCAATAACTCCATCCGTATTCCTAACTCCTTTTTCAAGGTATTGGAAGAAGATGGGGATTGGGAATTAAAAGCAAGAACCGATGGCAGGGTGATGAAAAAAGTTCCTGCACGGGATGTTTGGAATAAAATTTCTCATGCGGCTTGGGCTTGCGCCGATCCTGGAACACAATACGATACTACCATTAACGAGTGGCATACCTGTCCGCAAGGTGGAAGAATCAATGCATCGAATCCTTGTAGCGAGTATATGTTCTTGGATAATACCGCCTGCAATCTTGCTTCCATCAACCTACGGAAATTTTTTGATGAAAATACCAACCAGTTAGACATAGAAGGATTGGAATACATCAGCCGCTTGTGGACTGTAGTATTAGAAATATCTGTTTTGATGGCCCAATTCCCTTCAAAAGAAGTGGCTCAGTTGTCTTATGATTACAGAACGCTTGGCTTGGGCTTCGCTAATTTAGGAACTGTATTGATGATTAGCGGCATTCCTTACGACAGCGAAGAAGCAAGGGCAATAGCTGGTTCGGTAACTGCGGTAATGACGGGAACTGCTTATAAAACTTCCGCTGAGATGGCATCTTTCCTAGGAACTTTTGATAAGTACGAAGAAAACAAGAACGATATGCTTCGCGTAATGCGCAACCATCGTGCTGCCGCTTATGATGCGAGCGATGCCTACGAAGGATTGGAAATAAAACCAGTAGGCATCAATTCTAAATATTGCCCTGCGCCGTTGTTGAAAGCCGCTACAAAAGCTTGGGACGATGCGGTGCAAATGGGTGAAAAGTATGGCTATCGCAATGCACAGACAACTGTTATTGCGCCTACGGGAACGATAGGATTGGTAATGGATTGTGACACTACGGGCGTAGAACCAGACTTTGCCTTGGTGAAATTCAAAAAACTAAGTGGTGGTGGTTACTTTAAAATAATCAACGGGGCTGCGCCAAATGCGTTAAAAACATTGGGCTACAGCCAAAAAGAAATTGATGCCATTGAGAAATATGCAGTAGGTGCTGGTTCATTTGAAGGTGCGCCTTTTATCAATCCAACTACTTTGGCTGCCAAAGGTTTCTTGCCCGAAGAGATCGCCAAGCTAAACGCTGCTGCAAAGGCTGCCTTCGAGATTGGGTTTGTTTTTAATCGCTATAGCTTGGGTGATGATTGCTTGAAACGTCTTGGTTTTACCGAAGAACAATTCAGCGATTGGAGTTTTAATATGTTGGAAGGATTAGGCTTTACTGACGAAGAAATAGATGCTGCCAACGATTATATCTGTGGTGCAATGACAGTAGAGGGTGCGCCTTACTTGAAGGATAAGCATTTACCAGTATTTGATTGTGCCAACAAGTGTGGTAAAAAAGGCGAACGGTTTATCCATGCACACGGTCATATCCGTATGATGGCGGCTTGCCAACCTTTCTTGAGCGGTGCAATTTCTAAAACCATCAATCTTCCACATGAAGCTACTGTAGAAGAAATTGCCGATTGCTATAAAATGAGTTGGGAATTGGGATTGAAGGCAAATGCCTTGTATCGTGATGGTTCTAAATTATCTCAACCATTAAGCAATAAATCAGATAAGAAAAAGAAAGAGGAAGATACAAGTGCCAAGTTACAGGATGCAAGTGCCGAACAACTTGAAACCAGTAACCAGCAACCAGTAACCAATATGGTTGACCTTGCTTCTTTATCCGTAGAGGATTTGTTGGGAGAAATAACCAAGCGTATGGCAGCTTCACCAGATACCAAGTTGAAGCGTGAACTATCCATGATTGTTGAGCGGAAGAAACTCCCAGCCAAACGCAGGGGATATACCCAAAAAGCAAAAATAAATGGACAGGTATTATTCCTTCGAACTGGCGAATATACCGATGGTACCTTGGGAGAAATATTTATAGACCTTGCCAAGGAAGGATCTACCCTTCGTAGCTTGATGAACTGTTTTGCTATTGCCGTTTCTGTTGGTTTGCAGTATGGCGTGCCATTGGAAGAGTTTGTGGAGAAGTTTGTCTTCACCAAGTTTGAGCCAGCTGGTATGGTAGATCATCCAAATATCAAGACAACAACTTCTTTGGTAGATTTCGTTTTCCGAGCTTTGGCATTCGATTATTTGGATAGAACAGACTTGGTTCACGTACTTAACAAACCAGAGATTGGTAATAACGATTCTGGAGAAGCAACTTATATTGGCAAACCAGAATTGAGTAATATGCGGGTTGCCCCTACCTTACAACCGCAAAAGTTGGCTTCTGCAAGGATGGAAACTTACAACGGATTAGACGCGGTGAATGCTGCTGCTAAAAGCATGCAGAGCGATGCCCCAAGTTGCAATACTTGTGGACATATCACCATCAGAAGTGGAACTTGCTACAAATGTCTCAACTGCGGCAATAGCATGGGATGCAGTTAGTGATATTTGACAGGATGTTTTAATTAAATCAGAAGCCTGTAGAATTTCTACGGGCTTCTGATTTTAATATACCGTTAGGGAGAATAATTAACCATTATTTCTCTTCCCCGTTAGATAATATCCATAAATTAGCACTAATATTGTGTTCGACGTTGCCTACCCAAATTGTATTCGGCAGTATCTGGTTACTAAACTCTATTTATGCGCAGATTTGTTTCCATAATAGTTCTCTTATTAGTGGTGATATGTATCACTTCATTCAAAAAGCCTTTGGATACTACAGGAATTTATATAATAATAGAAAAGGCACAATTTGAAATGAGACTGTATGATGCCGGTGGAGAGTGGCTTTCCACCTATCCTGTTGTATTTGGAAATGATGATTTAAAGGATAAGATGACCGAGGGCGACAGGCGTACACCAGAGGGTGTTTACCATGTTGTTTTAAAGAAACCACATCCTAAATGGGTTTATTATTTGGGGTTGGATTACCCTACACCAGAGGATGTTGCCAAATTTAATGATAGAAAAGCAAAAGGAATCATACCTGCCAATTCACGGATAGGTGGAGAAATTGGCATTCATGGAACCTGGCCAAATCAAGATTTTGTAATAGATCATTTTCAAAATTGGACCAATGGATGTATCTGTACCAAAAACGAATACATGCAAGAGTTATACAAAACAATCCCTGTTGGCACAAAGGTTATTATAAAAAGATAGGAGATTAAGCATAGAAATAGTAATCATCTTCCCAATAAAATACTTCGTGCTATTTAAAAACAAAACGCCCCGAAACATCACTGCTTCAGGGCGTTTTTATTAAAACTAAATAAGGTCTACAGCAAACCCTTACCAGTTAAGTATTCTGCAATCTGAATGGCATTTGTAGCTGCTCCCTTCCTAAGGTTATCGCTTACAATCCACATATTCAAGGTTTTTGGTTGAGACTCATCCCTACGCAAACGACCTACAAATACATCATCCTTTTCATGTGCCCACAAAGGCATTGGATAAAACTGTTCTGCATCATTTTGTTGTACTACAATACCTGGAGCAGCAGCCAATAAGGCTTTCAATTCATCTAAATCAAACTCATTTTCAAACTCTACATTTACGCTTTCGCTATGTCCGCCCACAACTGGAATACGAACAGTGGTAGCCGTAACCTTGATGTTATCATCCTGCATGATCTTGCAAGTTTCTTTCACCATTTTCATTTCCTCTTTGGTGTAACCATTTCCTAGGAATACATCAATTTGAGGAATTACATTTAGGTCAATCTGATATTTATAAGCCATCTCTCCAGTAATGCCTTTTCTCTCATTGAACAATTGATCAACGGCAGCTTTACCAGTACCGGTAACACTTTGGTAAGTGCTTACCACCACCCTTTTAATCTTATATTTTGTATGCAAAGGCTGCAACGCAACCACCATTTGGATGGTGCTACAGTTTGGATTGGCAATAATTTTATCTTCAGCCGTCAATACCTCAGCATTTACTTCTGGCACTACCAGTTTCTTGGTAGGATCCATACGCCAAGCGCTACTATTATCAATAACAGTAATGCCAGCCGCTGCATACTTTGGCGCCCACTCGGTAGAAGTACCACCGCCAGCAGAAAAAATGGCAACAGCAGGTTTTGCATCAATACCGGCCTGCAATCCTACCACTTTGTACTTCTTGCCTTTAAACTCCACTTCTTTGCCCACAGAGCGTTCAGACGCTACGGGTACCAATTCAGTTACTGGGAAGTTTCTTTCGGCAAGCACTTCCAACATTTTTGTGCCTACTAGGCCTGTGGCCCCAACTACGGCTACTTTCATTTTCTGTTTCTCCTTTTTGCTGTCTATCAAACAGCTTTTTTATTAGTGATTGTTTAAAAACAAAACAGCCTCCCCAGTGTGGGAAGGCTGCTGTTATATTTTAAGTACACAAACGACTAAGCCGTCCCTTGCGAGAATACCTTTATTGTCTTTATTGTGTTTGTACTATTTATCATTGCGGGGCAAATATATAATTTGAATTTAATTGGAACAAAAAAAATTATTTTACCCATTTAAACCCGTCAGGTCTAGAAGACCTGACGGGTTTTTGAATAGACGCTGAATTTATTGTTGTTGGGCAAAAGGCAAAATGGCGAATGGGATGGAAGACCAAAAAGAAGAAATGCTTTACGGTTTTTGGCTTGCCTAAACATTTGGCTGCTTAAATATTGTGAATAATCTTCATCAAAACACGCTTAATGCCCGCAAAACTGGCTGCTTGTCATCTCCTGAAATAGCTTGTCAGCAAAATGGGCAAAAACGGAGAAGATGGAAGCATCAAAAGTTGGGAATGTATACACTGTTAAGGTGTCGGAAAGTTTTGAATCATCGGGTAAATTAGGGGTTTATGAACCTAGTTTTCGCAGATGGTTGGTACGAGAATTATCGGAGGGTAGAATGAGCCCGG
>JANYEU010000089.1 GCA_025362915.1 Chitinophagaceae bacterium
CGTGGGGAAGGGATGAAAACTTTTCAATCAACTCGACTACAGCTAAACGTATATCTATTCAAAACTGTATCATTTCGCAAGGATTACTCACGCACTCTGCTGGCGGATTGATACAAAATGATGGTGGTATTACGCTATACAGAAACTTATATGCAGATAACGGAACTAGAAACAATAAGGTAAAAGGTGTTAACCAATATGTAAACAACATAGTATATAATTGGAAAGATGGGGCTTATATCATGGGGGGCGATTCGCAAGGGGAGTCTTTTGTAAATGTTACAGATAACTGTTTTATAATGGGTCCACTTCATTGTGTATCTCCATTTACAAGGGCCAACTCTTTGTTTCACGTATATGCTTCGGACAACATCAGTGATTCTGATAGAAACGGTATGCTAAACACTTACCCGATTCAACAGAGTGAATATGTTGGCGGTCCCGATTTTCAGACAAAACCTTATGCTTATCCCTTATTACCTACCCTTCCTGCCACCACTTTGGTAGATAGCTTGTTGCCTGCCGTTGGAGCCTCTCTTCCTTACAGGGATTTAGTAGATTATTATGTGATTAATGAAGTAAAATCTTTAGGGATAAAAGGTGAGTTTATTGCCAGTGAAGACAGGCTTCCTTTTGGTATCCCTACCAGTTGGAAATTATGGGGCGGCAATAAAAGGGTAGATACTGATAATGACGGTATGCCAGATGATTGGGAAACTGCCAATGGTACAGACCCCAATGTAGATGATGCCATGGTGATAAGTGCAAATGGTTATGCCAATATTGAAAACTATATTAATGGTATCAACACCAACAGTGCACAAAGTTATTTGCGGGCACCTTTAAACTTAAAGGCTGACTCGGCTACACAGAACAGCATTTCTATGTCGTGGTTTGATTACACACAAAAAGAATTGGGCTATATGGTTGAGAAAAAGATCAATGGCAGTTTTGTTCAAATTGCAATTACTGGAATTGATACTAACTTTTATACCGTAACTGGCTTAAAACCTGAAGAAGTGGATACGTTTAGGGTAAGGGCGTTTAACGCTAAAGATACTTCTGCATATACCAATGTATTGGTTGCCAAATCCAAGCCTATTGAAGTACCGGTCTTAGATGTAACCACTTTTGTTCCCGACCTAATCTGGAGTGGCAATGTAAGTAAGGACTGGGATTCAACCACGCTAAACTGGCTGAAAGATACTACGGCGGCAATGTTTATAGATAGTAGCAAACTCTTATTTGGTGAAGCTGGTTCTGCAGGGCAAACAATTAACATAACCGCCCAAATGGGACCAAAAGATATTGTGGTAAATAGTTTGGGTAATTATTCCTTTATAGGTGCCGGTATTATTGCGGGTAATGGTTCAGTAAATAAAGTGGGTAGTGGCACACTTTCGTTGCTTACTGATAATAAGTTTAAGGGGGCTACAGTTTTACATGAAGGTACATTGATAATAGACAGTCTTGCCAATGGGTTAAAAGCAAGTTCCATTGGCGCATCAGCAAATTATGCTTTCAATTGGGTTTTAAAAGGAGGAAAAATGTCGTACATAGGTGCAAACACCAGTACAGACAGAAGTATGTCACTTGATGCTACCAGCGAATTCAATATTACTAAGTCTACTGTAACGATGACTGGAGTAATATCCGGTTTGGGAGGGCTCATTAAGTCTGGCGCAGGAAGGTTGGTACTAAAAAATACGAATCCATATTTGGGCGAAACGACAATAACTGGTGGAATTTTAGAAATAACGCCTGTAAGCAGTGCCACATTAGCAGGAGGCATAATAGATAATTGTGTGGCCATTGGCACATCGAATGTGTTAAGACTACATGGAGGAACTTTTAGAACATCAGGAGGAAGCAGTACTATTTACGAAAATTATCCCATACATATTTATGTAGATGATAGTACGGTAAATGGTTTAGAACCTTACAGAAATGCTAATTTGAGCTGTACTGTTAGTGGCAATGGAACACTTAATTATGCAATCCCCTATGTACGTGAATTAATTCAGGGCGATTGGTCCGACTTTACAGGTACATTAGTAGCAAATGGTGTTACTGCTGGTAATATACTGATGATAGACAATAGTATAGGATTCCCTAACAATAGGGTTGTTACCGCAGGGGGTACAAAAATTGCAGACTATCAAAATAATGAGACAATCTATTTTGGTGGACTTTCTGGTCCAGCAGGAACAATGCTTTCTACAGGGGGCACTAAAACAGCTTCTTTTGGAAGTGGACATACTACTTACTCCATAGGAGCATTAGGAACTGATGAGACTTTTAACGGCGTTATAAACGATCAATTATATGGAAACAATACTGATGCAAACGGCACTACCACCATTATTAAAGAAGGTACAGGCTTATGGAGGCTAAGTGGTAAAAATACTTACAAGGGTACCACAACTATCGAAGGTGGGGCATTGATCATCAATGGTAGCCATACTGGAACTGGTGCAATAACTGTTTCACAAGGTATTCTTGCAGGAAAAGGCAATGTTGCTGGAGACGTAGAAGTGCAATCTGGCGGAACATTGCAACCGGGAGATAGCTCCATAAGTAATTTTATATTGAAAGGTAAACTAACCTTGGATTCAGCAAGTATCTTGGATATTGATATTAATAAGGCAAAATCTATATGGGATAAAGTTACTGTAACTGGTGCTGTTGCATTGGGCGGAACACTAAAAATTAATAGTACAGATAGTTTTGCCTTTGGTGATATATTCAAGATAATTGTTATGACAACCAGTCCTGCTACTGGCAACTTCTCCAACTTTATACCTGCAACACCTGGTAATGGATTGGCATGGGCTTTTTCTGCCGCAACAGGAGTGTTGAGTGTTGTTTATACGCTACCGGTAAAGATTATTTCTTTTAGTGGTGCTTATGATAACAAGCAGACAACGTTGAAGTGGACTACGTCAGGCGAAATTAATTTGGCTTCATTCACTATAGAAAGAAGTACTGATGGAAGAAACTTTACAAGCATTGGAAGTGTAAATGCCAATAGAAGTGCCACTGCCAATAATTACAGTTTTATTGATGCGAATGTATCTGGTGCGTCTATCGTATATTATCGGTTAAAGTCTATTAATACTATTGGTTCTTATGAGTATAGTAACACAGTGGCAATAGCGAGGAATATAAAAAGTTTGTTTAGTGTGTATCCAAACCCGGTTACTTCTACTGTAATTATTTCTCACGGAAAAGCAGGGGGAAATGCAATTTGTAAACTATATTCTTCTGATGGAAAGCAATTGTTGGAACAAAAGATAAACGAGAATGCAACACAAACCTCGGTTAATGTATCTAGGTTGGCAAAAGGAAGTTATCAATTGACAGTGATTAATGGAACGGAAAAATCAAGTACAGTTATCATTAAACAATAATTCTTATTCATCTTTAAAGAGATGAAGTCAAAACATAGTTGGTTAAGAAAGGCTTCGCTTTAAGCGAAGCCTTCCTTGGTTTTTATACCTTATAATATTCATCAATGAAAAATCTCTTTTTATATTCAGCAATATTGATTGGTTGTTGTCTTTGCAAAAGCAATGTTATGGCTAATGATTCTACCTTGACAATCCTTGCTGGCGATACAACATTACAAACAGCCTATATTCAAGGGGCAATAAATTATTGTAACTTAACAGGTGGAGGAACGGTTAGGCTTACTGCCGGTACATATAGGACTGCGCCCCTCACTATGAAAAGCAATATAACACTGCGTATTGATAGTGCCGCAACATTGTTGGGAAGCCCAAATATGGCAGACTGGACAGTTGGTAGTTCTTTAAAAAACCTGATTAGCAATTCTGGTACCATTACTAATGTCAGGCTCACTGGTGGTGGCATCATTGATGGGAATGGTAGACCTTGGTGGATTGCTTTTGCAGCTGATAATACCATTGCAAGACCTAGATTGATTTATTTATCCAATGTAACAAACCTAACCATTGATAGCTTGGCCATTCAAAATGCACCAACCTTTCATATTGTTCCCAATAATTGCAAAAATGTGGTGATTGACCATGTCACTATTAATACATTGGATGTATTGGCTAAAAATACGGATGGTATCGACCCTTCCCAGTGTTCCAATGTGCTGATTACAAATTGTAGCATCAGTGATGGCGACGATAATATTGCCATTAAATCCAGTGGGGCTCCTGCTATAGGAGGTTGTCAGGATATTACTGTGGCTAATTGTTTTTTCGGTATTGGTCATGGGTTGTCCATAGGCAGCGGTACCAGTAGTGGATATACCAATTTACGGGTTACAGGTTGCAACTTCGTTGGAACCACAAGCGGCATCCGTATAAAATCCGGCAGGGGAATAGGAGGCTTGGTTTACAACGTATATTATTCCAACATCACCATGAAGAATGTAACCAACCCCATATATTCCACCTTTGATTATCCGATTCCTGCGGGAACCGATACCCTTACCAAAATCCCTGTCCTCAACAACTTTTTCATTAATAACCTTACGGCAACAGGTTCAGGAAATGCAGGAATTATCAATGGATTGGCAAATAGTATTTTGCAGAATATTGTGTTTACCAATGTAAATATTACTGCCAAAAAAGGAATGACAATGAGTTACGCCAATAGGGTAACTTTCAAGAACGTAATCATCAATAGGGTTGCTGCCAAGAATGGGAAGAATGTAATTGCAACCAATGTGACTGGGACTAATGGGTTTTAACTCTAAAATCAATCCAATAGTATTACCCGCATTGGATAGCGTGCGGCGTATGTCTTTATCATACTGCGGATAGTTTCATTTTCTGGATAAGGCAATAGCAAAGATTTTAGCAGTTGTAGCTGGCCAACAAACTGTTCGTCTCCTATTTTGCCCATGCCATAAAAGTGCCCATCTTCTATTAGTATATAATTATTGCCTGTTTCTTTTATCAGGTAGGTCTTCTTTTCTTCTTTCGCTGATTTTAATATTCGATCTATCACCGAATTGTGTTCGGCTACTGGTGGTAAACCATCCATGTTTTTATTGCTTTTATCCAAGAAGCATAACGCTGGGT
The DNA here is from genome assembly GCA_025362915.1 of Chitinophagaceae bacterium. GTDB lineage: Bacteria > Bacteroidota > Bacteroidia > Chitinophagales > Chitinophagaceae > Parasediminibacterium. Next base: position 5,061 of record JANYEU010000089.1, read on the forward strand.
GAAGGTTATGTTCACGCACCCATTGCCACAGTGTACAATGGGCTTCTGCCAGCAAACTAAACGACAGCAAGGGTTGCAGCAACTTCTTTTTCTTGTCAATTCCCAAGCGCTGATAGCCCATCGCATCTTCAAACATGAAAATACCATACTGGTGTTCATAATGTTTTTGGCTTTTGTTAAACGCTGGCCATAAGCGTTTTATCTCTATGCTTTCCAATACCGAAGCTATCAGTTCGCTATCGCAAACGGTATGGGTTATCTGGTGTATTTCTCGCAGGAAGTCCTGCTTTTGCTTGCTCGGTTTGTTGTTCGAAAAATGGGAGACAACCCTTTTCTTTATGTTCTTTGCCTTACCCACATAAACCACTTTACCAATCTTGTTTTTAAAATAATAGATGCCAGGCACTGTAGGTAGGCTCTCTACTTCTTCTATGTTTACGTGTGGTGGAAGATAGCGGTTGGCATTTTTCTTAATCATTTTCTGCAACTCGCCAGTGGTGTCGTGCTTTACCAATAAGCCAAATAATTCAGCCGTTGCCAAGGCATCACCAGTGGCACGGTGACGGTCTGTTATGGTTATGTTTAGTTCCCTACACACCGTACCCAATCCATATTTAGGCAGGTTAGGGAATATCTTCTTTGCCAAACGGATGGTACATAGCTTATGGGTAGTCAACTCGAAGCCAGCCTGCGCCAATTCGTGCTTCACAAAACTATAATCGAAGTTTACGTTGTGGGCAATGAACACCCTGTCTTTCAGTAGGTTAAAAATGTTTTCTGCCAGTTGTTCAAACCTAGGGGCAGTTGCCACCATGGCATTGGTGATACCGGTAAGAACCTGCACATATTTTTGGATAGGCATACAAGGGTTCACCAGCGTAGAAAATTTGCCTTCCACCTCGTGCCCATTGTGCAGCACAATGGCAATTTCTGTAATGTTATTGGCACCCGCATGTCCCCCTGTTGTTTCTATATCTACTATTGCAAACATGGTGTAATCAATTAAAGAAACTCAATTAACTAATAACAAAATTATAGCAGAAAGTTTTAAAAAGGGGATGTGACTGCTCTAGTTTATAGATTGTACCTAATTATTTGGAAAGACCGCACTAGGTGGAAAGAATCGTTCATGATTTATACTTTAACGGGATTACAAATTCCTATCATTTGCTAGTTCGCCATGCGCTTCGCTTAACATGGACCGAAGATTCTGACTAGCTGATGTATCTGGGTTACAAAGGCAGAAGTAGCTAGACTATGGAAAATATCTGTAAATGTCTTTTCTTGCTAAAATTCTAACGAGTTCTATTGTTTCATTCTCATAATAGAAACCAATCCTATATTGCCCTAAACGGATACGGGAAGCGTTGGTAAAACCTTTTAGTTTCTTGCAGTTCATTAATTCGGAGAGTTGAACTATGGAGGCTATGAGATTAATTGTTTCGGCAAGTTGATGTTGACTAATTGAGGAAAGTTTGGTTGCATCTTTTATAAATGATTTACGGATTTCATTTAGTGCCATTAAGGGTAGCTAAAAATGCTCCTTTCTCTTTTTCATTTGCGAGAGGCGTTTTACGTCCTTTCTGCATGGCAGTGTATAGGGCAGCATCCTCTTCTTCTTCCGAATGGAAGCTTATTTGAAGGCTTTGCAACCAATGTTTTGTAAATCATATTTTTACATTTAATTGACTAATCTCATTACAAATATATTCTCTAAATCCAAGTTATTTAGCGAGTAGGGATATTCGCTGTGTTTATCTAAGCGTATTCCAGTTACAAACTGGTTCGACTATTAAGCCCAAGTGACCAGCTATCACTGAACACTCGCGCTAGTGGGTAATTAGTCTCCAAGCAATTTTAATTCTGGGTTAGATAATAAAGCTTTATAAGTCTGTTTATAAGCAGTAATTAATTTAATAGGGCTTGTTTGAATATTAGAAGTAATGGAAAAGGAATAATTTTCGTTACAGTCTATTCGATAACTAACCCTATAAGGGCTTGAAGCCATTATAGGGTTTTGGTGTTTTAGTGTTTTGATGATAGATGTTGTGAAGAATACCCAACTTCAGCAAGGATACACACACAGACAACCAATTTTTCCTCAAAAACTCACTAAATGAAAATAATAGGTGTGTTTCCTCATGAGGAAAGTGGCATAAATTATCTAACAGGTGTGTTATTTCTCGAAATAAGTGACCTAAATCACAAAAAATGCAATTAAAATTTGCCATAAAGTCACAGATAAAATGATGTCTTAAAACCTATTTTTACGTCTGAAAAGACATTTTTTACTGTAAGGGAGTGTCATCTCCTGAAATAGCTTGTCAGCAAAATGGACAAAAAATGAGCAGATGGAAGCATCAAAAGTTGGGAATGTATACACTGTTAAGGTGTCGGAAAGTTTTGAATCATCGGGTAAATTAGGGGTTTATGAACCTAGTTTTCGCAGATGGTTGGTACGAGAATTATCGGAGGGTAGAATGAGCCCGG
>JANYEU010000122.1 GCA_025362915.1 Chitinophagaceae bacterium
CGTGGGTGGAAATATGGCAATTGTAGGTGGAATGTGGTCACAATTCTTTACACAAGCTGCCCTTGCGCAGCAATATGTTGATATAGAGTCATATAACCTGCCATCAACAGATAATACCATAAATACTTCCTATGATGGAATGTTCACTGATGGGCTTAAAAACTATCAGTACGTAATTGATCAGTCTGCTGCAACTGGAGATTGGAAATTTTATTTACTGGGTACGGTGATGAAGGCATATACTACTGAGGTTTTGGTGGACTTATATGACCAGATACCTTACTCGCAGGCTTTACAAGGTGCGGCTAATCCAAATCCTAAATTTGATGATGGGTATGCTATCTATACCAGTTTGCTAAGCAGCATTGATACAGCTTTGAATAAGGATTTCTCAGTATCTACCAATACATTGCCAGGAACGCAGGACTTGGTATTTGGTGGAGATATGACAAATTGGGTTGCTTTTGCTAATACATTGAAGTTGAAAATGTATCTTAGGATGATAAATGCGCATCCAGATATTGCACAGGCAGGTATTAAGAAACTTTATGCCAGTGGTGCAAGTTTTATTACTTTGGATGCAAGTATTACCAATTTTAGTACAAATCCAAATCAGGACAACCCGATGTATGAAACGAACATCCGTTCTAATAATACATCGGCAAACTTAAAGGCAAGCACCACTTTTGTATCTTGGTTAGAAGCTAATAGTGATTCTAGGATAACTTATTATTTTGGGTCAACAAACCCCGCATCCATCAATCAAGGGGATTATGCCAATATAAATCCTATTTATTCTGCCGCGCCGGTGTTTGCCCAATCACAGCTTGACCCTGTTGAGTTTCTTTCACTTCCTGAAGCCTATTTTTTACAGGCAGAGGCTGATTTGAGGTATTTTGGCGGAACTCAAGCACAGAACTTATATAATCAAGGTGTATTAGCTGCTTTTGCACAGGTAGGTCAGGATGGGACTTCCTATATTACTGGGGTGTATGCCTATCCTACTACTGGGACTATGGCTCAGCAGTTACAGGCTATCATCGTTCAAAAGTGGGCTTCATGTGCTTATGGATGCCATGGCATAGAAAGTTATTTTGAACAAAATAGAACAGGATATCCTTTCAGGAGTTCTGTGTATTCAACAGATCCTTCTTATGTTCCAGGTCAGCTTGTTATAAGCAAAAATTCTGATTTGCCAGCAAGACAGGCACCTAAAAGATTTGTATTTCCTTATGATGAAACATCAAGAAATACAAGTTCGCCAAAGCCTGTTCCTGAAACAACCAAAGTTTGGTGGGGGTTATAATTTTATAATTTAAATTTAAACAATAGTAAAATGAAAAAAGTCAACTTGTTTTTATGTTTTCTTATTTCCATGGTAACAATGTTATCGTGCAATAAGAAGGATGATTTTAATTATCCTGCGGGTAAGGTAGGGTCATCTACATTGGTGTTTTTCCCATCTATTACAATTAATGGCAGTAATATAATGAGTATTAGCAAAGGGGGTACATTTACGGATCCGGGAGCAACCGCCATTCTTGGTACTACTTCGGTTCCATATACAACTTCTATGACAATTGGACTAACTACTGCTGTCGGTGTTTATACGATTATATACACGGCTTCGAATGCGCAGGGTAATACAGCCACCGCTTGGAGAATGGTTAATGTAGCACCGGCAAGTGTAGTTTCTGATCCAATAGCATCAACAAATGATTTATCCGGAACTTATGCACGGACATCAAATAGTGTTACCAGTACTTGGACTAAGATAGCGACAGGTGTGTATTGGGTTGAAAACCCTGGAGGTGCTACGGCGGGGGCAGGTGCACATGTTGTAGCTGTCAATTATTCTGGAAATACCATTTCCATACCAGCTCAAAATGCGCCAGAACTTGGGGGAAACACTAGTTCCACAGATGAGGCATATGCACCTGTTCCAGCACCTGCTACTTATTCTTGGAAGATTGTTAATGCTGGTTACGGACATGCATTAAGAACATTTGTTAAACAATAAAACTATTAAAATGAAAAAAATACTGATCTTAAACACTTTGGTTATTGCAATGTTGGTTTCCTCTTGCACAAAGAGCCTCCCTGATTATGGAACAACTGCAACTGTTAAAATGTCTAATGGCTGGTGGGTTAATATCCAAGCTGGTGGGAGTAATTTAACAGCAACACCTACCTTTTTCACTACGTATAATACAGTAGGCAATACGAAAGACTCAATGTGGTTAGATGATTTAAAAGATGGTTATGGGTTTAAGTGCATGGTAGCTACAAATTATACGCAACTTATCTTTGGTGCAGCTAAATCTTCTAATGAGTATTATGATGGTTCTGTAAACTTTCCTGCTACTGTAAGTATTAGCAACGGTAAAATATTGCCTAAAGCTGGGCATTCTAGAGCTGGCAATGTAGCTGACAGTATTTATATGGAAGCTGTATTTTCTGGAGATCCTACAACTTATATTATTGCTGGAACTGAAAGAACAGGGTTTGATGAAGATGATTATTAGTTTTATATTTAATCATGCTTAATTAAATATTATTAAAAACGTCACTAAAAATTAGTGACGTTTTTTAATATATACGAAAGAGGACTTTATTACAAATATAATATCTCCCCCACCACAAACACACTTCCACAAACAAGAATTAAATCTTCGTCATGGGCTTTATTTTTTGCTGATTGCAATGCTTCATTTACTGTTCTAAATCTGCTGCCGGTTAGACCAAAGTTGTTTGCTTTGTTCTCTAGTGTTTCTTCACGTAAG